>NZ_JBEOXI010000042.1:0-43738 GCF_040296465.1 Streptomyces sp. NPDC002130 | reverse complement strand
GTTCGCATAGTCCAACAGTTCCTGCACCCGTACGCTGTCTACGCGGCCACACACCCCCATGAGCGTCAGCGGGAAGAGATCGTTGGCAAATCCCGGATCGATTCCCGTGGTGAAGCACGACTTTCCGCTTTCGCGACACGCCTTTTCGAGGTCCACGAGCATTTCTTCGGGGCAGGCCTTCGGGTAGACCAACGGCGTCATCGACGTCGACACCACGTGCTTACCCGACAGCAGGGAGCGCGACATGTTCGCGATGTTCTCGACGGCGAACTCCGCAGTCGGACCGAAGTATGCAACGGCGTCGGCATCGACGGCCAGGGCTGCCTCACTGTCGATCGTGGCTGCCAGCCCCACCGGCTCGACTCCGATGAGCGTGCCGACGTCGACGCCGTCCTTGTCGGGGTTGTGCACGATCACGCCGACCAGTTCGAATTCGGGATGATCGAGCAGTTCGCGGATGACCAACTTACCCACGACGCCCGTACCCCACACGATGACCTTGTGTTTCATTGCAGTGCAGTCCTTTCCGGAACAGAGCCGATAGACGGTCAGCGAAAGAACTCGCCGCCGTTGACGAAAAGCGTCTGCCCGGTCAACATCCGGGCGCGGTTGGAGGCGAAGAAGACCACGGCGTCCGCTACGTCGTCGTCTGCCGGGATTTCACCGAGCGGCATGTTCTTGCTGATCTCGGCGATGATGTCTTCTTCGGGGACCCGACGGTCGGCGGCCGCGAGCCCGACGTACAGCTGTACCGGCGGTCCCCACATCCAGGTCGGGACCACGGTGTTGACTCGGATTCGATACTGTCCCAGTTCTTTTGCCAGCGACCACATCGCTGCATACAGCGCACCTTTGGACGTCGCGTATGCCGATTGCGGCAACTGAGGATGAAACATGGCCTGCGAGCCGATCATGACGACGGCGCCGCCACGCTTCTTCAATTCCGGTAGCGCCGCCTGCGTCAAAGTGAGAGTTCCGATGACGTTGACGTCCGACATGGCCTTCCAGGCACTCAGATCGGCACCTTCGAGCCCACCGAACACGTCCTCCTTGGCTGCGACGTTGACCAACGCGTCCACTCGCCCGAAACATTCTGTGGCGGTGGCGATCAACCGTGAGCACGACTCCGGATCGGCGATGTCCGTCACCGAGTAGGCGACGTGAGCACCGGTCGGATCTATCTCCTCGCAGACGGATTTCAAATTCTCTTCGGTTCTCGCGCCGAGTACTACGTTGGCGGCGACAGCCGCCAGTCCAGCGCGAGCACCAGCCACTCGCGGCCGCCCGCCTCGAACCGGTGGTAGGTGTTGTAGCCGTCCGGGGAGGCGCCGCCGAACGTCGGCTTCCCCTCGAACCGCTGCGGTCCGAAGACGTCGAGGTACGGGGTCGCGCCGCGCTGGTCGGTCGTCGACGACTTCACATCGTGGTTGCCTGCCAGGACGCTGTAGCCGACACCCCGCCGGTCCAGCACCCGGAATGCCTCGCCGATCGCGGCGAACTCCTCCTTCGCCCCGTTCTGCGTGAGATCGCCGAGGTGGGACAGGAAGACGATGTTCTCCTCCCCGCCGTGCTCCAGCAGATAGCGCAACGACGCCTCCACCGGAGCCTTGTCGATGCTCGGACCGTCGAACAGGTATTGCGTGTCCGGCATCACCGCGAGCGTGAAGCGGCGGCTGCGCGGGTCGGGACGCCGGCCCGCGGGCGCCGCCTGCGCGGTGACGGCCGGCAGTGCGGTCACCGCGGCGGCGGTCGCCCCGAGCAGCGCGGTGGCGCGGAGGAAACCGCGTCTTCCGGCACCGGCCTGGGGCGCTTCGCCCGGGTCGTGGTCATGCGAAACGCACATGGGTGCTCCATGGGGTGACTGAGAGGGGCGACGGGGGGTGACGGAGAGAGGAGGAGGCCTCAGAGAACGCGCAGCGTCCAGCTCCAGCGATGGATACCGGCCGCGACGAGGTGACAAGCGAAGGTGTCGGGCCCGCACGACGCCGTGCCGAGCCCGCGGTGCGCCGCGTCGATGTGCACCACGCACCCCGCCCGCGGCACCAGTTCGTCATGATGCGCGACAGAAGCGAGGTCGGCCGCGCGATGCCGGGTCACGGACACCTGACGGGGCCGGTCCAGCCGCACCGCGAGGCCGGTGGCGTCGGGCGCGGACAGGGTGAACCGGCGCACGCCGTGCCGTCCGCCGCTCTCCTGGGGCCGCAGGTACGGCGTGAACAATTCGTCCACCGGGAGGCGGTGATGGCCGACCGGCGCGCCCGCGGCCCGGTCCGGATACGACTCCCAGGGGCCCTGCCCGAACCACTCCAGGAGGTTCAGCCCGGCGGCCGTCTCGAACACGGTTCCCACCCGGGCCACGTCGTTCAGCGCCTCGGGCAGCTCGGCGCTCTCGTCGACGATCAGCCCGCCGCCCACGGCCGTCAGCACCTGCTCGTGCCGGACGGTCCCGCCCGCGCAGAGGTAGTCGGACACCACGGCGACCCGGCCCGGGGACCGCCGTACGGAGACCACCTTGCGGGTGGGCGCCTCCAGCCCCCAGTCCCGCCAGCGGGCCGCCATGCCGCCCAGTTCGTCGTTGTCGGTCGGCGCCCGCCACAGCGACAGCGTGGGCGCGGCCGTCAGCAGCGGATGGACCAGCAGCCCGTCCTCGTCGACCTCTACCGTGCCGTCCGGGATCCGGGTGTGCGCCGGCGGGAGCGCCGCCCGCAGCCGGACCTGCGGCAGGCACACCACCGTGCCGCGCGGTGCCCACGGCTCGTCCCGGGCCGTCGTGACCCGAAGCGTCAGCCACGCCTCGCCGCCGTCCTCCGGCAGCGCGAGCGGCAGCGGCACCGCGGCCGTCTCGCCGGGCCGCAGGTCGGGCAGCTCGGCCGGAGCCGTCAGCGTCGGGCCGTCGGCGAGGGACAGCTCCCACTCGCCGGACAGCCAGTCCAGGCCCCGGAAGTGCTGGTGGTTGCCCAGGACCACGCCCTCGTGCCGGAAGGACTCGATCCGCACCGGCGCGGCGATCTCCCGGTGCTCGAACATCACGGGCTTGGGCGTGCGGTCGGGAAAGACGACGCCGTCGGCGATGAAGGCGCCGTCATGGTCGGTCTCACCGAAGTCGCCGCCGTACGCCCAGCGATGTCCGGGCGCGGCGACACCGTTGTCATACAGCCCGGCGCCCCCACGCCCGGCCGGTCTGCCGTCGTTCACACGCTGGAGGATGCCGTGGTCCCAGAACTCCCAGATGAACCCGCCCTGAAGACCCGGGGTGGTCTCGATGGCCTCCCAATGGTCCGCCAGCGTGCCGTTGCTGTTGCCCATGGCGTGCGAGTACTCGCACTGGACGATCGGCTTGGTCTGGGTGCCGGACATGGCGTGCACGATGCACTCCTCCAGCGGTGCGTACATCGGGCAGGCGATGTCGGAGGCCAGGTCCGGATCGGCCCAGCCGCGCTTGGCGGCCCCCTCGTACTGCACCGGCCGGGTCGGGTCGTGGCGGCGCACCCAGCCCGCCGCCGCGTCGTGGTTGGCGCCGTAGTCGGACTCGTTGCCCAGCGACCAGATGATGACGGACGGGTGGTTCTTGTCCCGCAGCACCATCCGTGAGACCCGGTCCACGAAGGCGTTCAGGTAGCGCGGGTCGTCGGCGATCTCGTGGGCGTGGTCGTGGGACTCGATGTCCGCCTCGTCGACGACGTAGAACCCGAGCTCGTCCGCCAGGTCGTACAGGGCCGGGTCGTTCGGGTAGTGCGCGGTGCGGATCGCGTTGAAGCCGAAGCGTTTCAGCAGGACGAGGTCCGCGCGCATGTCGTCGTACGTCACCGTCCGCCCGGTCAGCGGGTGGAAGTCGTGCCGGTTGACGCCCCGGATGAACACCCGCTCGCCGTTGACGAGCAGGTCCCGGCCGGTGATCTCGACGTCACGGAAGCCGACACGGTGCCGGGAGGTGTCGGTGATCGTGCCGTCGGCGCGGTGCAGGCGCACGGTCAGGCCGTACAGCTCGGGCGTCTCGGCGTTCCACGTGCGCACCTCCGGCACGGCGGCGCGCAGCCGTGCCTCGCCGAGGAAGCCGGAGACCCGCTCGTCCTCGGCGTTGGCCCGGTCGAACTCCGCGTCCTGCGTGAGCAGGTGCCCCTCCAGCTCCCCGCTGACGTACCAGCCCTCGGGCAGCGCCCCTCCCGCGTCCCGCACCCGGCACTCCACCAGCAGGTCCCCGTCCCGCCGGGCCCGCACGGTCACGTCCGCGAGGTGCAGCGGGTCGACGGCGTACAGCAGCACCGAACGGGTGATCCCGCCGTGCCACCACTGGTCCTGGTCCTCGATGTGCGAGGCGTCCGACCACTTCACGACGGTCAGCCGCAGGGTGGACCGCTCCCCGGGGCGCACCAGGCCCGTCAGGTCGAACTCGGCGGCCAGGTGCGAGTCCTTGGAGATCCCGACGGGCCGCCCGTCCACGTGCACCAGCAGCACGCTCTCGGCGGCCCCGACCTGAAGCACGATCCGCCGCCCGGCCCACTCGGCGGGCACGTCCACGGAACGCTCGTACACCCCGGTCGGATCGGCGGCGGGCACGTGCGGCGGGAACTCGGCGAACGGCATACGGACGTTCAGATACCGCGGGAGGTCGTCCGTGCCCTGCACGGTCCAGACACCGGGGACGTACGACGACGACCAGACCTCGCCGAGCGGGGCGTCGGGCGCGGGCAGCAGCTGGAAGCGCCAGTCGCCGTCGAGCAGGACGGCTCCGGGGCGCCGGTCGACGGCGTTCATCGGCAGCCGGCCCCAGGAGGTCACCTCGGGGGCTTCCCAGGGACGCAGGGCGATCAGGGGATCGGGACGTTCGTCGGTCATGACCATTCCGGAGTCGGTGCGGTGGGGCGGGGCAGGACGCGGCCCTGCAGGCCCCAGTCGGGGTCGACGGGGATGCCGAGACGGTCCAGGACGGTGGGGGCGATGTCGACGAGTCGGGGAGCGGCGGGCCGGGTGCCTCCGTGGTCGCCGGGGCCTCCGCGGGCTCCGCGCTCGGCGAGGATGACGAAGACCTCCCGTTCGGCACGCGAGTCGCCGCCGTGGCCACCGGAGTCGAGGTGACCGTGGTCGGTGGTGATCAGCACGGTCCAGCGCTCCCGGACGCGTCCGGGAGCCGACGCCCGGGCCCCGATCGCGTCCAGCAGGTGCCCGAGGTGGGTGTCCTGGGCGAGGAGGGCCCGGTCGTAGGCGGCGGAGAGGGGGCCGGTGGCGTGGCCGGCCTCGTCGGTGGCGCCGAAGTACACGAACATGACGTCCGGGTCGGACTTGGTGAGCCAGCGCAGGGCGGTGCGGGCGACGCGGCGGTCCGCGGTTTCGTAGCCCCTGAATTCGCCGTTGTGGCGTACACGCCGGCCGATGGCCCGGCCGAGGGTGCCCCGGCGGACCAGGGCCGGCCAGGACACCGCGGCCACCGTGCGCAGACCGGGCCGGGCGGTGGCGGCGCGGGTCAGGAAGTCGGGGTAGCGGGCGTAGGCGGCACCCTTGAAATCGTTGCCGGTGACGCCGTGGCGGTCGGGCCACACCCCGGTGAGGATGCTCGACCAGCCGGGGCCGGAGTCGGTGTAGGCCGTGCCGGCCGAGGGCTCGCCGTCGGCTTTGCCGTAGGGCAGCAGGCTCGTGCCGACGGTACCTTCGGCCATCAGGGCGTGCAGTGTCGGGGCGTTGGCCGGAGAGTGGGTCAGACGGTCGTAGCGCAGGCCGTCCATGCCGACGACCAGTACCTTGGGGCGTAGGCCCTCGTCGTTGACGTCCGTCACTGGGTGCCTCTCTCGTGTGGTTGCCAAGAGCTCGGGGCCGCCGGCCGGTTCTTGGGTGCATGTCCGCTGTGGCTGGTCGCGCAGTTCCCCGCGCCCCTTCAGGGCGCGGCCCGAGGGTGCTCAGCTGCCCTGTACCGCCCCCTCCGTGGCGCCCGCGATGAAGCCGCGGGCGAAGAGTGTGAAGACCACGACCAGGGGCACCGACGCCATGAGGACGCCGGCCATGACCATGCTGTAGTCGGTGGTGTGGCCGACGTGGAGCTGGGCCAGTGCCACCTGGAGGGTCAGATGGCTCGGGTCGTTGAGCACGATCAGGGGCCAGATGTAGTCGTTCCAGGCGCCGACGAAGGCGTAGATGGCGAGGAAGGACAGCGCGGGCCTGATCATCGGCAGCACGATGTTCCAGTACTGGCGGAAGAATCCCGCGCCGTCGATGCGCGCGGCGTCGAGCAGTTCGTCCGGCACGCCGTTCTCAATGTACTGGCGCAGCCAGAAGATGCCGAAGGCGTTGGCGAGGGCGGGCAGGATTAGGGCTTTGAGCGTACCGACCCAGCCGATGTCGGACATGAGGATGAACTGCGGCAGGACGGCCAGCTGGAGTGGCAGCATCATGAACCCCACCAGCATGGCGAACAGCACCTTGCGGCCGGGGAAGTCGAACTTGGCGAAGGTGAACGCCGCCAGGGAGTCGACGAACAGGACCAGGACGGTGGTGACGCAGGCGACGACGAGCGTGTTCAGCATCGACCCGAAGAAGTCGATGGTGTCGAGCACGTGCCGGATGTTCTCCAGCAGGTGGGAGCCGAAGGTCAGCTTCGGAGGGCTCTTGTAGATGTCCTCGGTGGTGTTCGTCGCCATGACGATCGTCCACACGAACGGGAAGACCGAGACCAGGACGGCCAGGACGAGGACGATGTGCGCGGTCAGGCCCTTGGGACGCCGGGACCGCCTCGGGACCAGTGCGGTCATGACTTCCTCCCGCGCTGGACGACCCGCCAGTTGACGACGACCAGCACCATGATCAGTACGAAGAAGGCCCACACGATGGCCGCGCCGTAGCCGTAGTCGTTGTTGACGAAGGCCGACTGGTAGAAGTACAGCAGCGTGGTCAGGCCGGCCTGGCCGGGACCGCCGAGGTTCGGGTTGGCGGCGTTGCTGCCGAACAGGACCTGGGGTTCGCTGAAGCTCTGCAGGCCGTTGATGGTCGAGATGATGACGGTGAACAGGATGATGGGCCGCATGATCGGCATGGTGATCTGGAAGAACGTGCGGATGGGTCCGGCCCCGTCCAGCCTGGCCGCCTCGTAGATCTGGGTGGGGATGGCCTGGAGGCCGGCCAAGTAGATGATCATGTTGTAGCCGGTCCACATCCAGGTCATCAGCAGCGCGATGACCAGCTTGATCAGCCACGGATTGCTCAGCCAGGGGACGGGTGGGATGCCGACCGTGCCGAGGATCGCGTTGACCAAACCGAAGTTGTTGCTGAACACCGCGCCGAAGAAGATCGACACGGCGACGATCGAGGTGACGTTCGGTATGTACAGGGCGATGCGGTAGAAGCCCTTGAAGCGGCGCACCGAATGCAGCAGCGTCGCCAGCACCAGGGCGCCGAACAGGGTGGGGACGGTGGACAGCACCCAGATCACCAGAGTGTTGCGGATCGACAGCCAGAAGACCGGGTCGTCCCAGAGGAACGCGAACTGCTGCAGGCCCACGAACTGCACGGTGCCCAGGCCGTCCCAGCGCTGGAAGGCGAGGTAGAGCGAGTAGAAGACCGGGAAGAACGAGAAGACGCCGAAGATCAGGAAGAAGGGCGAGATCGCCAGGTACTGCCGCCAGTGCGACAGCACACCGCGACGCCCTGGCCGCACGGTGTCCGCGGGCGGCGTGCGCCGCGGGCGGAAGCGGGCCGGGCCGGGCCCGCCGTGGTGCCGGGGCACCGCGGCGGAACCGGTGACCGGAGGTGACGCCATCGCTCAGCTCACCCCCTGCCGCCGGGCGATCTGCTTGGCCTGACTGACCGCGTCCTTCCAGGCGTCGTCGGGCTTCTTGCCCTTGGCCTCGATGCTGGACAGCTCGGTCATGAAAGGCGCCATGACGGCCGCGTCGGCGGGTGCCTCGTAGGCGGCCGGGATGGCCTTGGCGGCCGGGCCGAAGACTTCGATGATCTTCTGCCCGCCGAAGAACGGGTCACCGCCCGTCATGGCCGGCATGGAGTAGGCCGCCGGTGCGGCGGGGAAGATGGCGGCGTCGGTGAAGCCGCGGGCGTCGTTCTCCGGGCTGAGGATCCAGCTGATGATCTTGAACGCCTCTTCGGGGTTCCGGCACTGCTTGGGCAGGGCCAGGTAGGAGCCGCCCTGGTTGGCCGGTCCACCGGGCATCGCGCAGACCCGCCACTTGCCCTTGGTCTTCGGGGCCGCCTGCTCGATGTCCAAGGCGTGCCAGGCGGCACCGAGTTCGGTGGTCAGCGTCCTGCCGACGGCGGCGTTCCAGGTGTTGTCGTTGATCTTGGCGTCGAGGCCGAGGGTGTAGGGGCGGACCGCCGTGGTCCAGGCCTTGCGGATGTGGTCCTGGTCGCCGATGAAGCGGTTGTCCTTGTCGATGAACCGTTCGGTGCCCTGCCCGACCGCCATGGTGAAGACCGAGCCGATGTTGTTGACCAGGTAGGTGCCCGGCACCTTCTTGTGCAGCTCGGTGCCGAGCGCGAAGTACTCCTCCCAGGTCCCGGCCCGGGCGGCGACCTTGTCGGGGTCGGTGGGCAGTCCCGCCTTGTCGAACAGGTCCGCGCGGTAGAAGAGGGCGGTCGGGCCGATGTCGATCGGGAAGCCGATCTGCTTGCCGTCCTCGGTCCTGGCGAGCTTGGTCTTCCAGTCCAGGTACTGGGACGCGATCTTCTTGAAGCCCAGGTCGTTCAGATCGAGGAAGCGGCCCGCGTTGGGCAGGAAGGACGCCATGTCCTCGCCCTTGATGCCGGTGATGTCGGGCACGGAGGCGCCCGCCGCGAGGGTGGTGGTCAGCTTCTGCTTGAAGTCGCCGCCGATGGAGGCGGCGGTCAGCTTCACCTGGCCGCTGAAGTGCGTCTTGGCCTCGGCGACGACCTTGTCGCTGAGCGCGCCTCCCCAGTACCACAAGGTGAGGTTCTTGCCGTTCTTGCTGCCGGCCGATCCGGTTCCGCCGCCGCAGGCGACGGTCAGACCGGAGGCGGCCGCGGTGAGCGCGGCGGCCTGGAGGAAGCCTCTACGAGAAAGGTCCACGGGTCACTCCTGTTGTTCCTGTTCGACGTGGAGAGGGGTGGGAGGGTCAGTGCGGCCCTTCACAGGCGCGCGGACCGACGGGGGTGTGAGGGGCGGGCGGGGTGACGGGGGCGTGGTGCACGGGCGGCCTGGGATCGGCCGGGACACGGTCGGCCAGGAAGCCGTAGGCGCGTCGCAGTCCGGGGTCGCTCAGGGAGCGCCACCAGCGGGCGATGCCGTACCAGCCGGGGGCCGCGAGGGCACCGCCGTGGTGCCGGACGGACAGCCCTGCCGCGAGCACCGCGAACCGCAGCCGCTCCGCCAGCGGCCAGCCGCCGAGGGACGCCGCGACGAAGCTCGCGCCGAAGACGTCGCCGGCGCCCGTCGCGTCCAGGACGTCGGTGTCCAGGGCCGGGACGTCGGCGTACTCGCCGGTGATCTGGTCGACGGCGATGGCGCCGTCCCCGCCCCGGGTCACCACGGCGACCGGCACCAGTTCCGAGAGCGTGCCGAGCGCGGCCAGCGCGCTGTCGGTGCGGGTGTAGGCCATCGCCTCGGTCTCGTTCGGGAGGAAGGCGTGGCACAGGGACAGCTGCTCCAGCAGGGCCGTCGACCACTCCTGGGTGGGGTCCCAGCCGACGTCGGCGTAGATCTGCGTGCCGTTCGCGGCGGCCTTGGCGAGCCACTCGCGCGGCTCGGCCTCGAGGTGCACCAGGGCGGTCCGCGCGTCGGGCGGGTCGCCCATCAGCACGTCCTGCGAGTACGGCGGCTCCTGGCCGTGGGTGAGCAGGGCCCGGTCGTGGCCGTAGGCGACGGAGACGGTGACCGGGGTCGGCCAGCCGTCCGCCGTACGTGAGAGCGAGAGGTCGACGCCTTCCTGGTCGCACAGGACGTCCCGGCAGTGCTCGCCGTAGAAGTCGTCGCCGAACACCGTGGCCAGACAGGTGCGCAGGCCGAAGCGGGAGGCGGCCACGGCGAGGTTCGCGATGCCCCCCGGGCCGCAGCCCATGCCCCCGGTCCAGATCTCCTCGCCCGGTGTGGGCGGCCTGCCGAGCCCCGTGAGGACGAGGTCGTAGAAGAGCAGCCCGGTCAGCAGCACATCGGGCCGGTCGTCGTCCACGGACGTGTCCTCTCGCTCACGGCTTCGACGGAGATCGTCAAAACTCTTCATTTCGGTGACCGGAATCGTGCGCCGCTCAGCGAGATTGGTCAATACCCGAGCAGAAATAAGCATGGCGATGATTGGAGATGACGAGTAATGTGCACGCCGTGCTGGCTGAACGACGACACCAACTCATCCTGCGGGCCCTGCGTGCCGGCGGGCCCGCGGCCGTGACCGACCTCTCGGAGCAGCTGGGCGTGAGCCCTGCCACAATCCGGCGTGACCTGGTCAAACTGGAAGAAGACGGACTGCTCACCCGCGTGCACGGCGGCGCCGTCGTGGAGGAGGGCGACCAGCCCTTCGCCGAGGTCGCCGAGGTGCGCGTCACCGAGAAGGACGCCATAGCCGAACGGGCCGCCGCGATGGTCAGGGACGGTCAGTCGGTGCTGCTGGACATCGGGACGACGGCCTACCGGCTGGCCCGGCAGCTGCACGGGCGCCGGCTCACCGTGATCACCAGCAACCTGGTGGTCTACGAGGAACTCGCCGACGACGAGGGCATCGAGCTGGTCCTGCTCGGCGGCATGGTCCGCCGCGAGTACCGCTCCCTGGTGGGCTTCCTCACCGAGGACAACCTGCGGCAGCTGCACGCCGACTGGCTCTTCCTCGGCACCAGCGGGGTACGGCCCGGCGGGCAGGTCATGGACACGACGGTCGTGGAGGTGCCGGTCAAGCGCGCCATGATCAAGGCCGGCGAGAAAGTGGTGCTGCTCGCCGACGCGGCGAAGTTCCCCGGGCACGGGATGGCGAAGGTCTGCGGTCCCGAGGACCTGGACGCGGTGGTGACGAACGAGCCGGTCGACGCGGCGACGCTCACGTCCTTCCAGGAGGCGGGCGTCGAGGTGGTCGTGGCGGGAAAGGTGCAAGCGTGAAGCTGACGATTCTGGGCGGCGGAGGATTCCGCGTGCCACTGGTGTACGGGGCGCTCCTCCAGGACCACGCCGAGGGCCGGGTGACCCACGTCGTCCTGCACGACCTGGACGCCGGACGGCTGTCGGCGGTGACGCGTGTCCTCGCCGAACAGGCGGCCGGCGTCCCCGACGCGCCCGAGGTGAGCGCCACCACCGACCTCGACGAGGCCCTGCGCGGCGCCGACTTCGTCTTCTCCGCGATCCGCGTCGGCGGCCTCGAAGGGCGGGCGGACGACGAACGCGTGGCCCTGGCCGAAGGGGTGCTGGGTCAGGAGACGGTGGGCGCCGGTGGCATCGCCTACGGCCTGCGCACCGTCCCGGTCGCCGTCGACATCGCGCGGCGGGTGGCCCGGCTCGCGCCCGATGCCTGGGTCATCAACTTCACCAACCCGGCCGGCCTGGTCACCGAGGCCATGTCCCGCCACCTCGGTGACCGCGTCATCGGCATCTGCGACTCCCCGGTCGGTCTCGGCCGCCGTATCGCACGGGTGCTCGGCGTGGAGAACCCGGCGGAGGCGTGGATCGACTACGTCGGCCTCAACCACCTCGGCTGGGTGCGGGGCCTGCGCGTCGCCGGCCGGGACGAGCTCCCGCGCCTGCTCGCCGACCCCGACCTGCTCGGCTCGTTCGAGGAGGGCAAGCTCTTCGGCGCCGACTGGCTGCGCTCCCTGGGCGCGATCCCCAACGAGTACCTGCACTACTACTACTTCAACCGCGAGGCCGTCCGCGCCTACCAGCAGGCCGAGAAGACCCGCGGTGCCTTCCTGCACGACCAGCAGGCCCGCTTCTACGCCGAGATGCGGAACCCGGACGCCCCCGCCCTCACGGTCTGGGACCGCACCCGCGCCGAGCGCGAGGCCACGTACATGGCCGAGAACCGCGAGACCGCTGGCGCCGGTGAACGCGACGAGGACGACCTGTCCGGCGGCTACGAGAAGGTGGCCCTCGCGCTGATGCGGGCGATCGCCCGGGACGAGCGCACCACCCTGATCCTCAACGTCCGCAACCAGCGCACGCTGTCGGTTCTCGACACCGACGCCGTCATCGAGGTGCCCTGCCTCGTCGACGCCAACGGCGCCCACCCCGTCGCCGTGGACCCGCTGCCCGACCACGCCACGGGCCTGGTCTGCGCGGTCAAGGCCGTCGAGCGCGAGGTGCTGGCCGCCGCCGACTCCGGCTCCCTCACGACCGCCGTCAAGGCCTTCGCCCTGCACCCGCTCGTCGACTCCGTCAACGTGGCCCGCAGGCTGGTCGAGGGCTACACCGAGGTCCACCCCGGGCTGGCGTACCTTAGGTGAGCACCGAGAGGTAAGCGCTTTCCCCGCCGCTCTTCCCCGCTTCCTGGAGACATCTCATGCACGACGAAAGCCGCCGCATCGAGGAGCGCGTGCAGCGCCTTCACGACCAGCGCATCAAGTCCGCGGTCTACGCGGCCACCGTCCCCTTCGAGGTGGAGGCCTGGCAGGCCCCGGGGGAGCCGGTCCCGTTCGAGGAGGCCGCCGCCGCCTCCTACGAGCCGTTCACGATGGGCACCCCGTGGGGCCCGCCCTGGGGCACCACCTGGTTCCGCATGCGCGGACAGGTGCCCGCCGAGTGGGCAGGAAAGCGCGTCGAGGCCGTCATCGACCTCGGCTTTGTCGGCGACTGGCCCGGCAACCAGGCCGAGGCCCTCGTGCACCTCACGGACGGCACCCCCCTCAAAGCCGTCAACCCGCTCAACCAGTACGTGGCGATCGCCAACCCCGCGCAGGGCGGCGAGACGGTCGACTACCTGGTCGAAGCCGCCTCCAACCCGGACATCCTCGCGGACAACTTCTCCAGGACCACCCCGCTCGGCGACAAGCTGACCGCGGGCGACAAGCCCCTCTACACCTTCCGCAGCGCCGACATCGCGATCCTCGACGAGGAGGTCTGGCACCTCGACCTCGACGTGCAGGTGCTGCGCGAGCTGATGCTGGAGCTCGGCGAGCACGACCCGCGCCGGCACGAGATCGCGCACGCCCTGGACCGGGCGATGGACCTGCTCGACCTGGACGACGTCTCCGGCTCGGCCGCCGCGGTGCGCGAAGCGCTGAAGCCGGTGCTGTCCAAGCCCGCGCACGCCAGCGCGCACACGATCTCCGGCGTCGGCCACGCCCACATCGACTCCGCGTGGCTCTGGCCCATCCGCGAGACCAAGCGCAAGACGTCCCGCACCTTCTCGAACGTCACCTCGCTCGCCGACGAGTACGACGACTTCATCTTCGCCTGCTCCCAGGCCCAGCAGTACGAGTGGGTGCGCGACAACTACCCCAAGGTCTGGGCCCGCATCCAGGAGTCGGTGAAGAACGGCCAGTGGGCGCCGGTCGGCGGCATGTGGGTCGAGTCCGACGGCAACCTGCCCGGCGGCGAGGCCGTCGCCCGCCAGTTCGTCCACGGCAAGCGGTTCTTCATGGACCACTTCGGCATCGAGACCAAGGGCGTGTGGCTGCCGGACTCCTTCGGCTACAACGCGGCCTACCCGCAGCTCGCCAAGCTCGCCGGCAACGAGTGGTTCCTCACCCAGAAGATCTCCTGGAACCAGACCAACACGTTCCCCCACCACACCTTCTGGTGGGAGGGCATCGACGGCACCCGGATCTTCACCCACTTCCCGCCGGTCGACACCTACAACGCCCGCTTCAGCGGCGTGGAGATGTCCCGCGCGGTCCGCAACTACGCCGAGAAGGGCGGCGCCTCCCGCTCCCTGGCCCCCTTCGGCTGGGGCGACGGCGGTGGCGGCCCCACCCGCGAGATCATGGAACGCGCCCGCCGGCTGGCGGACCTGGAGGGCTCCGCGAAGGTCGTCGTCGAGCACCCCGACGAGTTCTTCGCCAAGGCCCGCGAGGAGTACCCGGACGCGCCCGTCTGGGTCGGCGAGCTCTACCTGGAGCTGCACCGCGCCACCTACACCTCCCAGGCCCGCACCAAGCAGGGCAACCGCCGCTCCGAGCACCTCCTGCGCGAGGCCGAACTCTGGGCGACCACGGCCGCCCTGCACGCGCCGGGCTACACCTACCCGCACGAGAAGCTGGACCGGCTCTGGAAGACGGTGCTGCTGCACCAGTTCCACGACATCCTGCCCGGCTCCTCCATCGCCTGGGTGCACCGCGAGGCCGAGGCCGAGTACGCCCGTGTCGCGCGGGAGCTGCACGCGCTGACCGCCGAGGCGGTGGCCGCGCTGGGCGCCGGGGGCCCCCGCGTCTTCAACACCAGCCCCTACGACCGCTCCGAAGTGGTCCGCACCGCCGACGGCGCACCGGTGTACGTGGAGGTGCCCGCGAACGGCTCCGCGCCTCTCACCGACTCGGCGCCCCCGCAGCCGGTGACCGTCGACGGCCGCGTCCTCGACAACGGGCTGGTCCGGGTGGAGGTCGCCGAGGACGGCACCCTGTCCTCCGTGCGCGACCTGCGCGCCGGCCGCGAGGTCCTCGCCGAGCCGGGCAACCTGCTCCGCCTGCACACGGACCTGCCCAACTACTGGGACGCCTGGGACATCGACAAGCACTACAAGAACCGCTACACCGACCTCCTGGACGCCTCGTCCGTCACGGTCGTCGAGCAGGACCCGCTGATCGGCGCCATCCGCGTCGAGCGGTCCTTCGGCAAGGGCTCCACGGTCACCCAGACGATCACCGTCCGCGCCGGCAGCCCCAGGATCGACATCGAGACGGACATCGACTGGCACGAGACCGAGAAGATCCTCAAGGCGGCCTTCCCCGTCGACATCAGGGCCCCACACTCCTCCGCCGAGATCCAGTTCGGCCACATCCAGCGCCCCACCCACACCAACACCACTTGGGAGGCGGCCCGTTTCGAGGTCTCCGGCCACCGCTGGGTGCACCTCGGAGAGCCGGGCTACGGCGTCGCCGTCATCAACGACTCGACGTACGGCCACGACGTCTCCCGCACGGTCCGCGAGGACGGCGGCACCACGACCACCGTCCGACTGTCCCTCGTCCGCGCCCCGCGCATCCCGGACCCCGAGGCCGACCAGGGCCGCCACCGCTTCACCTACGCGCTGCTGCCCGGCGCGACCATCGAGGACGCCGTCGCCGAGGGCTACGCCCTCAACCTGCCGCTCCGGGTGGCCGACGCGGCAGGCGCCCCCGCACCGGTGGTCTCCGCCGAGGGCGAGGGCGTGACCGTGGAAGCCGTCAAGCTGGCCGACGACGCCTCCGGCGATGTCGTCGTACGGCTCTACGAGTCCCGCGGCGGCCGGGCCACCGGCACCCTGCGCACCGGGTTCCCGCTCGCCGGCGCCCAGATCACCGACCTGCTGGAACGCCCGCTGGAGGACGCGGAGATCACCGACGGGGCCGTCGCCCTCACGCTGCGGCCCTTCCAGATCCTGACCCTGCGCCTGCAAAGGGGCTGACCTCATGGCCATGCAGCCGTGGTTCGAGGACGCCAAGCTCGGCATCTTCGTCCACTGGGGCATCTACGCGGTCGACGGCGTCCAGGAGTCCTGGTCGTTCTACGACGACATCGTTCCGCACGAGCGGTACATGTCCCAGCTCGACCGGTTCACGGCCGCCCGTTACGACCCGCGCGACTGGGCGAGGCTCTTCGCGCGGGCCGGCGCCAGGTACGCCGTCCTGACCAGCCGTCATCACGACGGGGTCGCCCTGTGGGACACGGCGTACGGCGACCTGAACGTGGGCCGTGACCTGATCGGCGGCTATGCCGAGGCCCTGCGCGAGCAGGGCCTCCGGGTCGGCCTCTACTACTCCCATTCCGACTGGAACCACCCCGACTACGCCTCCACCCGCAAGCCCGGCCGTCCGCCGGAGCTGGAGGACAACCGCTACTCCGAGGTCGCCGCCGAGTTCGAGGACCTTCAGGCCTGGGAGAGGTTCCTCGCCTACCGCGACGGCCAGATACGCGAACTCACCTCCCGCTACAAGCCGGACCTGCTCTGGTTCGACGGCGAGTGGGACCGCAGCGAGGAGCAGTGGCGCATCCCCGAACTGGCCGCCCTGATCCGCTCCGAGGTACCGGACGTCGTCCTCAACGCCCGGATGCTCAGCGAGGGCGACTACGCCACCCCCGAGCAGGGCGCACCCGTCATCCCGCCGGAGGGTCCCTGGGAGCTGTGCCTCACGATCAACGACTCGTGGGGCCACCAGCATCACGATCACAACCACAAGTCCGTCGACCAGCTGATCCGCTACTTCACCGAGACCATCGGCGGCGGAGGCAACCTGCTGCTCAGCGTCGGCCCGCGGGAGGACGGCACGATCACGGACGAACAGGCGCGGCGGCTGGAAGGGCTCGGCGACTGGATCACCCGCCACGCCGAAGCCGTGTACGGCACCGTACGGGGACTCCCGCCGGGCCACCACTACGGCCCGAGCACCCTCTCCAAGGACCGCCGCACCCTCTACCTGACCCTCTTCGATGCCCCGCGCGCCGAGATCAACGTCCGGGGCCTGCTCAGCGAGGTCCGCCGCGTCTCGGTCCTGGGCAGCGGCACGGAACTGGCCCACAGTGTCACCGGTGGCCTCCACGAGACACCCGGCATCCTCTGGATCGAACCCCCAACGGCCTCGGACCTCGACCCGCACGCCACGATGCTGGCCGTCGAACTGGAAGGAGAGCTGGAGCTGTACCGGGGAGGGGGCCGCTTCTGACGGACGAATTGACCCACTGTTTCGACGCCGGAATGCCCCCTGCCGTGGGTCGCCCGGCTCCGTAGGGTCGATGTCATGACGACGACACAGAACGAAACGGGAAACGGCAGCGGCTTCGCACCGGTCCTCACCCGCGCCGCCGAGGCCGAGACGACGCGCGACCCCAGCAGCGTGATGACCCTCCTCGCCGACTCCGGGAACACCGGCGGGCGGCTCACCAGCTACCGGTCGACGTTCGCTCAGGGCGCCGTCGGCGCCCCTGCCCACCTGCACACCGAGGCGTCCGAGATGTTCTACGTCATCGACGGTGCGCTCCAGCTGCTGGTGGGCGAGGAGATCACCGTGCTGGAGGCCGGCGACTTCCTGCTGGTGCCCCCGCACACCCCGCACGCCTTCGCCGCCGCGCCCGGTGCGACAGCCGACGTGCTGTTCGTCTTCACACCGGGCGCGGGACGCTTCGACTACCTGCGGCTCCTGGGCCGGGTGATGCGCGGCGAGGCCGACCCACAGGAGATCAGGGACTCCTCGGAACGCTTCGACAACCACTACGTCGACAGCCCCGTCTGGCGCGAGGCACTCGCGGCCCGGGCCTGAGGCCTCAGAGGGGCAGCGCCTGAGCCGCCGCCCCGACGGAGCCGGCCTGCTCGGCCGCGGCGGGCGCGGGTACCGCCGGGAGCGGCTCCGTCGCCCCGGGCCGCTGCTGCGGCAGCGACACCGGCCGCAGGGGACGCGGCCCCGACACCACCGTGTAGTCCTGGCCCAGGAACGGCGGGACCATTTCGCCCGGGTCCTCGCCGAGCGCCAGCTGCACGGCGGCCCAGGGGGCGTTGACACCGCACTGGGACAGCTGGTGCAGTCCGCCGGCCGGGCGCGTGTTGACGTCCATGAGCACCGGCCGGTCGCCGAACATCCGGAACTGGATGTTGGACAGGTAGTGCAGACCGAAACCCTCGGCGATCCGCCGGGCCGGGTCCAGCCACTGCTCGTGCAGGCTGAAGCCCCGGCGGCGGCCGTTCTTGGTGCGGCCCACCGCCAGCCGGACCCGGTTGTCCGGCCCGGTCAGGCAGTCCACCGACACCTCGGGCTGCTCCAGGCGCGGCATCACCAGCCAGTCCACCGGCTCCTCGCCCTGCCGCAGCGCCTCCACCACCAGGTCGAGCGGCACGTACGGGCTGGGGAACCCGCTCAGATGCATCAGCGAGAAGGGCGTACGCGTGATCACGCGGAAGCCCACTCCGCCGGCCCCGGACGCCGGCTTGAAGCACGCCTTGTGACCGCCCGCCTCCAACTCCTCGACCGCCGCGACGAGTTCGTCCTCCGAGCGGACCCGGTACCACGGCGGCACCGGCACACCGATCGCCTGGACCGCCTCGTAGGCGATCACCTTGTCGTGGAAGACGGCCACGGCCTCGGGCGGCGGCGCCAGCACCGCCGTGCCGCCCGCCTCGAACTCGGCACGGTGCGCCACGATCGCCGACTGGTGCAGCCGGGGCACGAAGACGTCGATGCCACGCCGCGCGCACTGGTCCAGCGCGTACTCGACGTACCCGGCGGGGGAGAGGTTCTCGGGCTCCAGCTCGGCGGTGTCGGCGGCGGCCAGCACCGGCGAGTCGGGGTCGCCGTGTGTGGCATGGATCTCGACCGCCCGGTCGCTGGGATTCCTCCGCAGCTGATCCATGAAGAACACGTTCTCCGCGTACGTGCGGTTGAGCCAGACGCGTACGCGAGAGACCATGCAGGCCGCCTTTCACGGTTCGCGGGCAGGGCTGAGCAGCCCGTGCCCGGGCAGGAGAAGGGAGGGACACCAAACCGCCCCTGTGAAAGGGAAGTTCGTAGCGGTGGTGTTGGGCCAGATCATACGGCTTCGGCGGGCCCCCTCGTGCAACGCGCGTGTGAAGGAATTCTCCCGCCACGGCCCCCGGGCCGCTCTTGCTCCCCGTCGCGCGGATGTGATCTCTTGGTGACGTCCGGGTGCGCGCGGAGGGGGCGAGAGGTGACGTCGACGGCCGGTGGCGCCGCACAACTGCTGGCCATCAGCGATCTGCACATCGGTTACCCGGAGAACCGCGCCCTGGTCGAGGACATGCGGCCCGGGACGGACGACGACTGGCTGCTCGTCGCCGGGGACGTCGCGGAGACCGTGGCGGACATCCGCTGGACCCTCAAGACGCTCGCGGCCCGCTTCCGCAAGGTCGTCTGGGTGCCCGGCAACCACGAGCTGTGGACCCATCCGGGCGACGCCGTCACCCTGCGCGGCGTCGCCCGGTACGAGTACCTGGTCGAGATGTGCCGCCAACTCGGCGTGACGACACCGGAGGACCCCTACCCCGTCTGGGAGGGCCCCGGAGGGCCGGTCGCCGTCGCCCCGCTGTTCCTCCTGTACGACTACTCGTTCCTGCCGGCCGGCTGCACGACCAAGGAGCAGGGCCTGGAGCACGCGCAGGGCACCGGGATCGTGTGCAGCGACGAGTACCTGCTGCACCCCGACCCTTACCCGAGCCGGGAGGCCTGGTGCCGGGCCCGGGTCGCCGAGACCGAACGCCGACTCGCCGAACTGCCCGTCGGCCTGCCCGTGATCCCGGTCAACCACTACCCGCTGCACCGGCATCCGATGGACGTGCTCTGGCACCCCGAGTTCGCCATGTGGTGCGGCACCGACCTGACGGCCGACTGGCACCGCAGATTCCCCGTGCACACCATGGTCTACGGCCATCTGCACATCCCCCGCACCACCTTCCACGAGGGCGTGCGCTTCGAGGAGGTGTCGGTGGGCTATCCACGTGAGTGGAGCAAGCGGTCCCAGGCGCCGGGGCGGCTGCGGCGGATCCTGCCGGGGGAGGGCGAACAGCGGTGATCGAGGACCTGCTGCCGGAGACGGTGGTCAGCGTCGAGGCGTACGGACACGAGGACGCGGACGCCCCGCTGTACCCCGAGGAGGCGGCCCTTCTGACACGGGCGGTCGCCAAGCGGCGCAGGGAGTTCGCCGTCGTGCGCTCCTGCGCCCGCAGAGCCATGGAGAAGCTCGGCGTCGAGCCGCGGCCGATCCTGCCCGGGGAACGCGGCGCCCCCGGCTGGCCGGCCGGACTGACCGGCAGCATGACCCACTGCGACGGCTACTGCGCCGCCGCGCTGGTCCGCGCCACCGACCTGGCGTCGCTCGGTATCGACGCCGAGGTCCACGGCCCGCTGCCCGAAGGTGTCCTGCCGTCCGTGTCCCTGCCGGCCGAGGCCGACCGGCTGCGACGGCTCGGGGCCGAACGCCCCGACGTGCACTGGGACCGGCTGCTGTTCAGCGCGAAGGAGTCCGTCTACAAGGCGTGGTTCCCCCTCACCGGGAAGTGGCTGGACTTCATGGAGGCCGACATCGAGCTCACCGCCGACGGCACCTTCCGAGCGGAGCTGCTCGTCCCCGGGCCATGGGTGGGCGCCCGCCGCCTCGGCCACTTCGACGGCCGCTGGACGGCGGGACGGGGCCTGATCGCGACGGCGGTCGCCGTACCGCACACCTGACCCCGCTCCCCGGCACTCGTCCGGTGGCACTCCCGGTCAGGGACCGGGCTTCGGACACCAGTTCTCCAGGAGACGGAAGAACGCCTCCTCGTTGCCGGTCAGTCCGGCACGCTCCAGGGCCTGCTCCGCCTCGGCGAGCACAGCGGGCGGGACGAGCGGCGGGCTGCCCTCCAGGTCGAAGGCGGCCCGGACGGTGTGCAGCAGCCGCAGATAGGCCTGGACGGCGGTGCGTTCACGATCGGTCAGAACGGCGGTGGGCATCGGTCGGCTCTCCCCGTGTCGGCGTCGTCGGTCCCGCGCCCCTCGCGGCGCGTACGCCCCGCACAGCGGTGGCGCACCTCCAGCTTGCCGCCCACCACTGACAATCCGGTCCCGCCGCCCTCCGGTTCGCCCGCTCGGCGCAGGCGCACCGCACCACGTCGCCGCGCGGAACGGCCCCTCAGCCCTGCGGTCCGCGGTACCCCAGCGACGCCTCGATCCGCCCCGCCAGATGGTCCCGCTGCACCGGCCCCCGCGAGGAGGAACCGGTCAGCCACGCCCGGCACTTGCTGGCCAGCAGCAGGCCGAAGCTCTCGGCCTCCCGCTCGTCGTCGAGGTCGAAACGGGTGCGCGCGGCGACCTTCAGCACGGTCGCCTGGAGGTCGGCCCCGTCGTCGAGCAGCCTGGCCGCGACGGCCGCGCCCTCGACGTGGTGGGAGCAGTGCCCCGCCTTCATGTGCCACAGCTCGTGGCCCAGGATCACCAACTGGTGATCCGGAGCGGTGCGTTCCTCGATCACGACGAGGTCCTGCTCGGCCATGTCCAGCCAGAGCCCGCTGGCGGTCCCGGGCGGAAACGCGGCCGTGCGGAAGCGCACGGGGCGGCCGCGGCGTCTGCTCATGCCGTCGCACAGGGCGGCGTACAGCTCCTCGGGCCGAGCCGGCGCGGGGAGGGTCAGCTCCGCGACCAGCTCGCCGCACAGACGGCGCATTTCCTTACCGATGCCCACAGTTCTCCCCACGGTCACGACTCGGGCCGCTTGACGCTCTCCAGGAGCATGTCCAGCCACTCCGCGACCTTGTCGCGGTGCTGGTCGGTGGGCAGTTGCGCGGCACGCCAGGCGATGCCGCGCACGCCGTGGTCCTGCAGCAGCCGCTCCAGCGGGTCGTCCTGTGCCGCGGCGGCCTGCCGCTCACGGTCGGCGAGCTTCTGCAGCAGATCCTGCTCGGTGTGCTGGAGGGCGCTCACGAGCGCCTCGGGGTCCTCGGCCGTCAGGAAGCCGGCGTGCACCCGGAAGAACCGCTGGAGGGCGTCGCAGTGCTCCATGGTCGGCCGTCGGTCGCCGTTGATGAGAGCGCCGGCCTGCTGGCGGGACATGCCGGCGCCGTCGGCGATCTCCTGCTGGGTGTACTTGCGGCCGTTGGGCTTGAGCCGGGTCCGGCGCAACAGGTCCAGCCGCTGCAGGAACCGGGCCTGCACATCGGGCTCGCCCGCGGGCCTGCCGCACAGCAAGGCCTTCACCACCGGCTCCGGGACGCCGGAGGCGACGGACAGCCGGCCGATGTCGAAGACCTCGGCGTGCGGCACGCCGAGCCGGTCGGCGAGCGCGCCGACACGGGAGACGACGGCCGGCAGCACGGCCGTCGGCGTGACGCCCGGACCTTCGACGAAGCCACCCGTCACCGACAGATCTCCTACGTATCTCACAGGCTTCTCACAAGTGGATGCCGTGACCTACCCCGGCGTGAACTTCCCGGAGCGTAGCCGGTGGTTCGAACTCGCATCCAGGTCTCGCCACAACTGTGGCCAATTTCAGCCGTCAACAGACATGGAATGCCACGATAGTTGACACGCCTCAGCTCCGGGCAGCAGGATCGGGGCGCCGCGTCAAGGCCGCACAGGCAAGAGGGGTGACCTCCCGATGGCATATCAGGCAGGAGGGCAGCGGCCGGCACCGCGGCCCGTCCCCGAGACTCCCGAGGCCCAGGCCTACCTGGAGGACTACGCAGGGCTTCTGGAGGGTGTCTCCTTCCCCGCGCTCGTCGTCGACCACTGCTGGGACGTGGTGCTCACCAACGGCGCCTTCCGGTCACTTTTCCGTGAGGTGGGCCCGCACCCGACGGCGATGCCGGGCGACAACTTCCTCAGGTTCGTCCTCTTCCACCCCGACGCCCCCACGGTGCTCGGCGAGCACGAGGCGAGCTGGTGCCTGCCGATGCTCGCGCACTTCGCGCGGACCGTGGAGAGTCACGGCCCCGACCACGGGCTGCAGGCCATCCGCCGCGACATCGCCCAGGACCCGATCATGGAGGCCGCCTACCGGCACGGCCTGCCGCACTGGATCCGCGCGGTCGGCGAGGGGGCCGTCGAGCAGGACGGTGCCGTACGGCCCCTGCTGCACCCGGACCCGCACCGGGGCGCCACGGAGTGCCGGGTCGTCATCGAGACGTCCAGGACGCTCGAGGAACTGGGCTGCGCCCGGGTCACGTTCGTCCTGCGCGAGGCCCGCCGCTCCACGTCCCGGGAGCGCCGCACCCGCCGTACCACCTCCCACCTGAGGGTCGTCCCCGCGGCCGACTGACCGCCCCCGGATGTCCGCCCGCCTTGTCGGCACCCTTCCCGGACCCTGTGGTGTGTGACATAGTACTGGCGTGAGCGAGTCGCTGACCTGCGATGTCGTGGTGGTGGGAGCCGGAGTGGTCGGCGCCGCCGCCGCTCTGTACGCGGCCCGCGCGGGCCTGGACGCCGTCGTGGTGGACCGGGGTCCGGTGGCCGGCGGCACGACCGGAGCGGGGGAGGGGAACCTCCTCGTCTCCGACAAGGAACCCGGACCAGAGCTCGAACTGGCCCTGCTGTCCGCCCGGTTGTGGGCCGACCTGGCCCGGGAAGGGCTGGACAGGGCCGTCGAGTACGAGGCCAAGGGCGGTGTCGTCGTCGCCGGCACGGACCGGGCCCTGGCCGGGCTGGAGAAACTCGCGGCGGAGCAGCGCGCGGCCGGGGTCGAGGCGGTCCCGGTGCCGCCCGACCGGCTCACCGACCTGGAGCCGTACCTGACCCCCGGCCTCGTGGGCGGCATGCACTACCCGCAGGACGCCCAGGTGATGCCCGCCCTCGCGGCGGCGCACCTGCTGCGCGCCTCGAAGGCCCGGGTGTTCACCGGCCGGGAGGTGACCGGGGTCCTGCGCGGTCCGGGCGGTGCGGTGCGCGGCGTGCGGACCGACCGGGGCGACCTCCACGCCCCCGCGGTCGTCAACGCGGCCGGTACCTGGGGCGGCGAGGTGGCGGCCCGCGCCGGAGTGTCCCTGCCCGTGCTGCCCAGGCGGGGGTTCGTCCTGGTCACCGAGCCGCTGCCGCCCCGCATCCGGCACAAGGTGTACGCCGCCGACTACGTGGCCAACGTCGCCAGCGACTCGGCGGCGCTGCAGACCTCCCCCGTGGTCGAGGGCACCCCGGCCGGTCCGGTCCTCATCGGCGCCAGCCGTGAACGGGTCGGCTTCGACCGGTCGTTGTCGCTGCCGGCACTGCGCGCGCTGGCGGCCGGGGCGACCGGGCTCTTCCCCTTCCTGGCCGGAGTCCGGGCGATGCGGACCTACGCCGGCTTCCGGCCGTATCTGCCGGACCACCTGCCCGCGATCGGCGCCGACCCGAGGGCGCCCGGGCTCTTCCACGCCTGCGGGCACGAGGGCGCGGGCATCGGACTCGCCACCGGCACCGGGCATCTGATCGCCCAGGCGCTGACCGGGCGGACGCCCGACCTGGATCTCGGCCCGTTCCGGCCCGACCGCTTCACCGAGGAGACCGAGTGAACCCGCTGGAACTGGCGGAGGCCGGACCGGGCCCCGCCTTCACGGTCACGTTCGACGGGCGACCGGTGCAGGCCCTGCCCGGGCAGACGGTCGCCGCCGTGCTGTGGGCGGCGGGCGTCACGTCCTGGCGTGCCACGCGCGGCGAGGGCCGTCCGCGTGGGGTGTTCTGCGGGATCGGCGTCTGCTTCGACTGCCTGGTGACCGTCAACGGACGCCCCAACCAACGCGCCTGCCTGGTGCCGGTGCGGCCGGGGGACGTGATCGGCACGCAGGACGGAACGGGCCACGGGGACGTCATGGGCACGCAGGACGGGGCGGGCCGAGGTGGCGCGAGCGGTACGCCGGACGGAACGGGCCACCACCACGGGAGCGTGAGGGGAACCCCGGACGGAACGGGCCACCGCGGGGACGTGATCGGCACGCCGGACGGCACGGGCCACCACGGGAGCGTGAGGGGAACATCGGACGGCACGGGCCGCCACGGGAGCGCGAGGGGAACGGGCCACCACGGGGACGCGATCGGCACGCCGGACGGAACGGGGCGCCACGGGAGCGCGAGGGGAACGGGCCACCACGGGGACGTGATCGGCACGCCGGACGGGGCGGGGCAACCGGAGGTGCGGCGTGTGGACTGATCTCGCCGTGATCGGCGCCGGACCGGCCGGACTCGCCGCCGCCCTGGCTGCCTCCGCGCGCGGCGTACGGGTCGTCCTCGTCGACGCCGCGACGCAGCCCGGCGGGCAGTTCTACCGGCAGCCCGCCGCAGGACTCGGCGCCGGGCGGCCCGAGGCGCTGCACCACCGGTGGCGGACCTGGGAGCGGCTGCGGGACGGAATCGCCGCCGGTGCCGTGCGCGTCCTGACGGAACACCACGTGTGGTGTGTGGAGCGGACGTCGGAGAGCTTCACCGTGCACGCCCTGCTCGGGCCGGACCAGGAAGAGCCCGCCGAGGTGCACGCCCGTGCCGTGGTCCTGGCCACCGGCGGCTACGAGCAGGTGCTGCCCTTCCCGGGCTGGACCCTCCCCGGCGTCGTCACGGCCGGGGGAGCCCAGGCCATGCTCAAGGGCGCGCTGGCGGTGCCCGGGCGTCGAGCCGTCGTGGCCGGGACCGGACCGCTGCTGCTGCCCGTGGCGACCGGGCTCGCCGCAGCCGGTGTCGAGGTCGCCGCACTCGTCGAGTCCGCCGCCCCCGGGCGCCTCGCCCGTCACGCCCCGGCCCTGGCCGGCAAGCTCCCCGAGGGCGCCGGACACGCCGCCCGGCTGCTGCGCCACCGCGTTCCGGTCCTCACCCGCCACACCGTCGTCCGCGCCCACGGCGACGACCGGCTGACCGGCGTCACGGTCGCCGCGCTCGACGCCGAGGGCCGCGTCCGGCCCGGCACCGAGCGGCACCTGCCCTGCGACACCCTCGCCACCGGCCACGGCATGCTCCCGCACACCGACCTCGCCGACAGCCTCGGCTGCCGCCTCGACGGGCTCACCGTGGGCGTCGACCCCGAGCAGCGCACGGACGTGCCCGGCGTGTGGGCGGCCGGTGAGACCACCGGCATCGGCGGTGCCGCCCTCGCCCTCGCCGAGGGGCACATCGCCGGCTGCTCCGCCGCCGCCCACCTGCGAGGCACCGCCCCGGGCCCGGCGCCGGCCGCCCTCAAGGCCCGTACGAAGCTCAGACGATCCGCCGCCGCCCTCGACTCCGCCTACACGCCGCCCGCGCACTGGCCCGAGCAGATCACCGACGACACCGTGATCTGCCGCTGCGAGGAGGTCACCGCAGGGTCCGTGCGCGAGGCCCTGGGCCTCGGGGCGGGCGACGAACGCACCGTGAAGCTGCTCAGCCGGGCCGGGATGGGCTGGTGCCAGGGCCGGATGTGCGGCACCACGATCGCCGCTCTCGCGGGCTGCGCACCCACCCCGGCCAAACGCCCGTTCGCCCGTCCCGTGCCGCTCGGCGTCCTCGCTCGGCAACACTCCCAGGAGGGACCGTCATGACCGAACTCCGCCCCTGGCGCGGCGTCCTCGTCGCCACCGCGCTTCCGCTGAACGACGACCTCTCGGTGAACCACGACCGGTACGCCGAGCACTGCGCCTGGCTGGTCGAGAACGGCTGCGACGGCGTCGTGCCGAACGGCTCCCTCGGCGAGTACCAGGTGCTCACGCCCGAGGAGCGCGCCCGGGTCGTCGAGACGGCCGTCGCCGCGATCGGCGGGGAGCGCGTGATGCCCGGCGTCGCCGCCTACGGGTCCGCGGAGTCCCGCCGCTGGGCCGAGCAGGCCGCCGAGGCCGGCTGCCGCGCGGTGATGCTGCTGCCCCCGAACGCCTACCGCGCCGACGAACGTGCCGTCCTCGCCCACTACGCCGAGGTCGCCCGGGCGGGCCTGCCCGTCGTCGCGTACAACAACCCGATCGACACCAAGGTCGACCTCGTGCCCGAGCTGCTCGCCCGGCTGCACGGCGAGGGGCACATCCAGGGCGTGAAGGAGTTCTCGGGGGATGTCCGCCGGGCCTACCGGATCGCCGAACTCGCCCCCGAGCTGGATCTGTTGATCGGTGCGGACGACGTCCTGCTGGAGCTGGCCGTCGCTGGCGCCAAGGGCTGGGTGGCGGGCTACCCGAACGCGCTGCCCCGGTCCTCGGTCGAGCTGTACCGGGCCGCCGTCGGCGGTGACCTGGACACCGCCCTGCCCCTGTACCGGCAGCTGCACCCCTTGCTGCGCTGGGACTCGCGGGTGGAGTTCGTCCAGGCCATCAAGCTGTCCATGGATCTCGTCGGCCGCCACGGCGGCCCCTGCCGTCCGCCGCGGGTGCCACTGCCGCCCGAGCAGGAAGCCGCCGTCCGAGCCGCCACCGAGAAGGCCGTCGCGGCCGGACTGAGCTGAGGACCATGCGCAGCAAACTCGTCCTGCACGCCGTCGACTCGCACACCGAGGGCATGCCGACCCGGGTGATCACCGGCGGCATCGGCACCATCCCCGGCGCCACCATGAACGAACGACGGCTGTGGTTCCGCGAACACCGCGACGACATCAAGCAGTTGCTGATGAACGAGCCCCGCGGCCACTCCGCCATGAGCGGCGCGATCCTCCAGCCGCCGACCCGGCCCGACTGCGACTGGGGCGTCGTCTACATCGAGGTCTCCGGCTATCTGCCGATGTGCGGGCACGGCACCATCGGTGTGGCGACCGTGCTGGTCGAGACCGGCATGGTCGAGGTCGTCGAGCCGGTCACCACCATCCGGCTCGACACCCCGGCGGGCCCGGTCGTCGCCGAGGTGGCGGTCGAGGACGGCGCCGCCCGGGCGGTCACCCTGCGGAACGTCCCCTCCTTCGCCGTCGGCCTCGACCGCGAGGCCACCCTCGCCGACGGACGGACGGTGACGTACGACCTCGCGTTCGGCGGCAACTTCTACGCCATCCTGCCGCTGGAGCGGTTCGGTCTGCCCTTCGACCGGTCCCGCAAGGACGAGATCCTCGCCGCGGGCCTGTCCCTCATGGCCGCCGTCAACGCCGAGGACCCGCCCGTCCACCCCGAGGACCCCTCCATCCGCGGCCTCCACCACGTCTACCTGGCCGCCCCCGGCTCGACCGCCCGCCGCTCGCGGCACGCCATGGCCATCCACCCGGGCTGGTTCGACCGCTCGCCCTGTGGCACCGGAACCAGCGCCCGCATGGCCCAGCTGCACGCGCGCGGCGAACTCCCGCTGCACACCGAGTTCGTGAACGAGTCCTTCATCGGCACCCACTTCACCGGCAGACTGCTCGGCACCACCGAGGTCGCCGGCCGCCCGGCCGTGCTGCCGAGCTTCACCGGCCGCGCCTGGATCACCGGCACCGCCCAGTACCTGCTGGACCCCGAGGACCCGTTCCCGGCGGGGTTCGTCCTGTAGACACCCCGCAAGCGCACACGAGAGGAACTTCGAACGTCATGGCTCCGCAGCACACCCCCGCCCTGCCCGTGCTGGGAAGCAGGAAGCCCAGCCACCGGGAGCGGGTCGCGGACGCGCTGCGGGCCGCCCTGATCGCCGGTGAACTGCGGCCCGGCGAGGTCTACTCGGCCCCCGGCCTGGCCGCCCGCTTCGGCGTCTCCGCCACACCGGTGCGCGAGGCCATGCTCGACCTGGCCAAGGAGGGCCTGGTCGACACCGTGCCCAACAAGGGCTTCCGGGTCACCGCCGTCTCCGAGCGGCAACTCGACGAGTACAAGCACATCCGGGCGCTGATCGAGATCCCCACCACGGCGGAGCTGGCCCGCACGGCCGACCCGGTGGCTCTGGAGGCGCTCCGCCCGGTCGCCCGGGAGATCGTCACCTCCGCGGCGGCCGGCGACCTCATCGCCTACGTCGAGGCCGACCTGCGCTTCCACCTCGGTCTGCTGGCCCTGGCCGGCAACGGCCACCTCGTCGACGTCGTACGCGACCTCCGACGCCGCTCCCGGCTCTACGGCCTGACGGCGCTGGTGGAACAGGGGCGGCTGGAGGCGTCGGCAGAGGAGCACCTGGAGATCCTGGACGCGCTGCTCGCCCGCGACGAGGAGGCCGTACGCGCCGTGATGGCCCGGCACCTCGGACACGTCCGGGGCCTGTGGGCCGCGCCCTGAACAGGCCGGGCGGACAGGGGCGGGCGCTTCACAGATCCAGCACGAGGCGCTTCCCGCGGCAGCGGGACACGCAGATCATCATGGTCTCGCCGGCCGCGCGCTCGTCCTCCGTCAGCACCGAGTCCCGGTGGTCCGGCTCGCCGTCGAGGACGTCGGTCTCACACGTGCCGCAGGTGCCCTCGGTGCAGGAGTACAGCACCTCGACCCCGGCGGCGCGCACGGCGTCGAGCACGGACACGTCCGGAGCGACGGTGAGCGTCCGTCCGCTCCGCGCGAGTTCCACCTCGAACGCGGTGGTGGTGCCGCTCTCCTGCTCCTTGGGCTGGAACCGTTCGACGCGCAGCACCCCGGACGGACACCGGGCCTCGACCGCGTCCAGCAGCGGCCCGGGACCGCAGCAGTAGACGAGGGTGCCCCCGGGCACGTCGTCCAGCACGGACGGCAGGTCCAGCAGGCCCGACTCGTCCTCGGGCGCGATCGTCACGCGGTCCCCGTAGCGGCCGAGTTCCTCGGCGAAGGCCATGGACCCGCGGGTGCGCCCGCCGTACAGCAGCGTCCAGTCGGCGCCCGCCGCCTCGGCCGCCGCCAGCATCGGCAGGATCGGTGTGATGCCGATGCCTCCCGCGACGAAGCGGTACCGGGGAGCGGGCTCCAGCCGGAAGTTGTTCCGGGGCCCGCGCACCCGCACCTTGCCGCCCTCGCCCAACTGCTCGTGCACATGGGCCGATCCGCCCCGCCCGGGGCGCTCGCGCAGCACCGCGATCCGCCAGGCCGACCGGTCCGCCGGATCGCCGCACAGCGAGTACTGCCGCTCCAGACCGGGCGCCGGCAGGACGTCGACGTGGGCGCCCGGTTCCCACGCCGGGAGCGGCTCGCCCAGCGGATGGCGCAGGGTGAGGGCGAGCACGCCGTCGGCCGCGAACTCCCTTCGCTCGACGACGAGTTCGGACTCGTAGATGCTCATGAACTGTTTCCTCGTGGCTCGTCGACCAAGTGCCCCTGCGGATGGGCGAGCATCCACTCCCACATCTCGACGGGGTCATGCGCGGTGTGTTCGCGGCCGCAGTGGCACGTGCCGTGCAGGGTGTCGGTGCCGGGCAGCCAGGCGATGCGGTAGACCTCGCCGGTCGGAGCGCTCACCGGACCTTCTCCTCGGGCTTCTCGCCCTGTTCCACCAGCCGGGCGAGGATGCGGCGGGCGGCCAGACCACCGGTGTCGATGTTGATGCTCAGCTCCTGGTAACCGGTGCGTTCGCTGCCGAGGGTCTTCTGCAGCAGGTTGAGCGCGGTGACGTCCTGCATCACCACGGTGTGGTTGTTGCCCCGCAGGAACTCGGTGACCTCGGCGTCGTCGGTCGCCCAGTCCCGGGAGACCGCCCAGAAGTCGTACACCGTGCCGTCGCCGGACGGTGTGATCGCGTAGGTGATCTCGGTGTGGAAGCCGTTCGGGTCGCTGCCGTCCGCCTCGGGCAGCACCCCGACCGGGGCGATACGGCTGTGCAGCAGATACAGGCAGGGGGCGTGGTACTCGATGTCCTGCCAGCGGGTGATGCGGCCCTCGATGCCGGTCGACCTGGCGTAGAACGGCGGGCACTCGGCGTCGTCCATGTGCCGGCTCACCCGGACGATTCCGGCGCCCTCGTCGACCTCGGTGGTGATCGGCGTCTCGGCGACCTCGGGGGTGCCGATGTAGCCGCCGTGCAGATACGTCTCGTGTGACAGGTCGAGGAGGTTGTCGACGAGCAGTCCGTAGTCGCAGTCGATGGGCTCCATGCCGCGCACGGTGACCCAGCCGGGGGAGTCGAGGTGCCGGGCCCGGGGGATGGTCTGCGGGTCGGCGAGCGCCGGGTCGCCGATCCACACCCAGACCAGCGAGTCCTGCTCGACGACCGGGTAGGAGGCGATCCGGGCGGTGCGCGGCACCCGTTTCTGCCCGGGCACGTACACGCACGTACCGGATGTGTCGTAGGTGAACCCGTGGTACCCGCACACGATCCGGTCCCCGTCCAGCCGCGTCGGCGCCTCGGACAGCGGGTAACGGCGGTGCACGCAGCGGTCGTGCAGGACGACCGGCGTACCGTCCTCCTCGGTCCGGTAGAGCACGAGCGTCTCCCCGAGGATCGTCCGGCCGAGCAACTCCCGTCCCACCTCGTGGCTGTAGGCGGCGACGTACCACTGGTTCCTGGCGAAGGCGGTGGTGTGAGGCATGGGGTTCCCGTCCCTGTCGGCGGGGCGTCTTCGCCCCGCGTGCCGTGGTTGGGATCAGGGTCCTAAGCGGTGCGGTTGCGGCGCAAGGCGGCTTCTGTCAGGCGGAAGCGTCCCAGTGAAAGAGCTGGTCAGGATCTTGTGATGCGTCTTGCCCAGCAGTGGCGGTGGGTTTCGTCCGGGGGTGGTGCGACGGGCCGTCCGGCGTCTCACGGGCGTTGCGCGTTCCCACGCGCCCGCCGACAGGTACCAGTGGCCGTCGCCGCCCAAGCGCTCGACGGCAGACGTTGACCAGGCAGGGATCCCATCTTTCGGTCGAAGGCGAGCCGCGACAGCAGGTCGTCCACGCGCTTCGCGAACGGCGGCCGCGATCGCGGAACGGCGCTGGTGTGTGAGGCGGGTATGCAGACAAAGGGGATTTCCTCGTGATGGAGCGGAGAATGACACCGAAGCGCTTCGATGCTCGTCAGGCGCCAGAGGGAGCGTCGAGATCAACGTCTTGGCGGTGTGCCAAGAGATCGCTGAGGAGTCCCTTCTCGTCCCTTGAAGGATTCTTGGAGGCGACCTTGTGCCCCCTCATGCCTTCACTTAACCTCACAACAACATCGAAGCGCTTCGACTGAACATCGCGTCGCAGTAATGGGATGTCTGCCTTTCAGCTCAGCCATTGTTCTCGCCCACGAGGCGGAGCCGCACGGCGATTGCGCCTTGGGATGTTCGAACCCAGGCCGGTGGCAGTGGAGTTCAGCCGTAGTTCTCGCCGCGGCGCCCTCGTGTTCGGCCGTCAATCCCGCTGAGCGGCAATCACTCGTAGAAGAGAGGAACCTCGATGAGAAAGTCCTGGCTTCTTCCCCTGGTCACGCTTGTCTCCGCCTCGCTCGGAGTGACAGCGGCAGGGGTGGCCCCTGCCGCCGCCGCCCCCGACACGCCTTTGCGGGTCATGCCGTTGGGCGACTCGATAACCTGGGGCGTTGGAAGCAGTACGGGCAACGGCTACCGGGCGCCGTTGTGGGACAGGCTCAGGGCGGACGGTCATCCGCTGGACTTCGTGGGCACCGGGCGGGCCGGTTCGATGTCCGACCCCGACAACGAAGGCCACTCGGGATACCGCATCGACCAGATCGCCGCACTGGCCGACGCCTCTCTCACCCGCTATCGGCCGAATGTCGTGACGCTGCACATCGGCACCAACGACCTCCAAGGGGCCTCCGAGGTCAACACGGCCATCGCCCGGCTGAAGTCGCTGGTCAACCAGATCACCGCCGACGCCCCCGACGCAACCGTCCTCGTCGCCTCCCTGGTCGTGTCCACCAGCAGCTCGGAGGAGCGGTTCCGGGGCGCGTACAACCAGGCCACCCGCCACATCGTCAGCGAGGCACAGGCCGCGGGCAAACACGTCGCACACGTCGACATGAGCAGCCTGACCACGACCGACCTGGCCGACCCCCTGCACCCCAACGACTCCGGGTACCAGAATATGGCCGACGCCTTCCACCGCGGAATCCAGGCAGCGGACAGCGCCGGATGGCTGAAGAACCCCGCGCCCGCCCCCGCCCGCGTACAGTCCGGTGTGGCGGGCAAGTGCATGGACGTCAAGGGTGCCACCACCACCGACGGGACCGCTGTCCAGACGTGGAGCTGCGGCGACGGTGCCAACCAGTTCTGGTCCGCCTACACCGACGGCACGCTGCGCTCCATGGGCAAGTGCCTCGACGCAGCCGGCGGGGCCACCGCCAACGGCACCAAAGTACAGCTCTGGTCCTGCCACGGCGGCGCCAACCAGGTCTGGCAGCCCTACAACGGCGGCTACCGCAACCCCGCCTCCGGCCGCTGCCTCGACGTTCCGGGCTCCTCCACGGCCGACGGCACGCAGCTCCACCTGTGGGACTGCCATGGCGGCTCCAATCAGAAGTGGACCACTCTGGCCGCTGGATGACCCCACTGCTTCGTGCCGCCGCTGCCAGTCCACCGGATGACGGCGGCACCGTCGGCCGTCTCGGTGCGCGACGCGGCCTCCAGTACGGCGACCCGTCCTGACCCCAACCCCCGAGCGGGGCAGCAGGCACAACCGTCTGCGGCCCCGCCGTCGCTGAGGTGGGTTACTGGAGCGTGGTGCAGAGCTGGTCGGCGGGGGTGTGGCTCCCGGATCAGCGTCGCCGTCCCGTCCGCGGTCGAGGCGCGATCCTGTGTGGGGGACCCTTCCTGGCCCGCATTGCGGAGGGCGCTTCGCGGGCCTGATCGACGGGGTCAGGAGCTTGTGATCATGTGCGTTCGGGTCAGCGCTGCAGGGTGAGGACACCCGGCCGGTACGGCAGTTGCAGATAGGGGGTGCCGTCGGATGCGGGGCTCCTGCCCTGGTAGAGGAACTGCAGGTTGCAGGGGTCGACGGTCATGGTCTGGTCGGCGTTGGTGCGGACCAGGTCACCGTGGCTGATGTCGTTGGTCCAGGTGGCACCGCTGTTGGCCTTGCCGGCGAAGGGGCTGCTCTCACTGCCGGCCTGGAGGGTCCACGGACCGTTCAGGCTGGAGGCGGTGAACGAGCGGAAGTAGCGGCCGTTCGCACCCATCGCCTCAACGATCATGAGGTACTGGTTCTGGCCCTGGACCTTGTAGACCTCCGGCGCCTCGAACAGTTTTTCCTTCGTGTCGCTCATGACCGTGGTGTACGACGAGCCGAAGCTGCCCGGGAAGCTCCCGATCGGCATGGTCGACTTGTAGATCTTGCCGTTGTCGTCGGCGAAGAACATGTACATGTTCTGGTCGTCGGCGATCATGGTCGGGTCGATCGGGCCGCCTTCGGGGAGGCTGCCGGTGAACAGCGCCTGCGGCGCGGACCAGCCGTTGGGGTTGGTGGGGTCGCTGGACGTGCGGTAGGTGAAGGGCCAGGCGGTACCCCACCCGTTCGAGGTCAGCACCCAGATGTTCTTGGGCGCGAAGTAGAACAGTTTGGGCGCCACGGCCAGGCCCTGGCTCATCCCGGTCTGGGTGGCCGTCGCCATCTCCGACCAGTTCGTGAAGGGACGGAACGCCATCGTGCCCCACGACGATCCGTCGGAGGTGGTCGCGTAGACCAGCTGCTTGCCGTTGTACGGCACGGTGGTGAAGTCCTTCAGCGCGACCCAGCCGTTCGACGGCTGTGCCAACGGGCCGGTCGACGCCCACCGGAATACCGACGGAAGAGCACACGTGCCGCCCGGCGCGGTGGCCGGGCCGGTCCACTTCTGGTTGCTGGCGCCGGTGCAGTTCCAGAGCTGCACCGCCGTGCCGTTGGCCGTGGCACCGCCGCTGACGTCCAGGCACAGCCCGGACTCCACTCCGACTATCGTGCCGTCGGAATTCACCCTCCACTGCTGGTTCGTACCGCCGTTGCAGGCCCAGAGCACCACCCGGGTACCGGCCGTGGTGGCGTGGCCCGGTACGTCAAGGCACTTGTTGCCGTACACCCTCAGCTGGTTGTTGTCCGTCAGCGTCCACTGCTGGTTTGTCCCGCCCGAGCAGTCCCAGATCTGCAGGTTCGTGCCGTCCGTCTGACTGGCGTTCGGCACATCGAGACACCGGCCGGAACCAGCGCCGCGCAAGGCGCCGCTGGTGGCCGCCTGAGCCGGGTTGGCGACGAGCGTCACCGCCGAAGTGACCAGGGCGGCGAGCACCACGGACAGCTGCCTGCGGTTGAAACCACGTCTGCGCATGGGGGTCCCATTCCTTGAGTGAGCGGTTCCGGTTGGCCCGTCAGAGGCTGTCCGGACTGTTGATGCGCTATCGCCCGGGCGGGCGAGGTTCGTCATGTCGAACGAGGGTCGAAGGGTCGCGCAAGCGGGAGGGGGGAGAGCGACCGCGATCCGCTTCCGGGGAGGGCCTCAGTTCCGCACGATGCGCCACCGGTTGTCGGCGGTGCCGTTGTCCGAGTCCTGGACTGCAAACGCGCCGACAGCGGTGGAGTTGTTCGCGATGGCGAGCAACTTGCCGCTGTGCACGTTGCGGATCTTGTAGGACCCGTCTCCCTGGTCGAGCAGTGTCCAACGGTGGTCGGCGGTGCCGTTGTCCGACCACTGCAGGACGGTCGCGTTGTCTGCCGTGGACATGTCCTGGATGCCGAGCACCTTGCCGCTGTGGGCGTTGCGGAAGCGGAACCCGTTCCCGTCGGGGACCATCTGCCAGTCATGGTCGGCGGTGCCCGAGTCGTTCCACTGCAGAGCGCGGCCACCGTCCGCCGTGGACATGTTCTGGATGCCCAGCACGAGACCGCTGCCCGCGTTCGTGAGACGGACGGTGCCGGTGCCGCCGGTGTTCCAGTAGACGGTGTAGTTGTGTCCGTGCGCGTCGTGGAACGGGCCCAGGCTGACGGCGGAGCCGTTGGCGCGGGCGGTGAAGGCGAGCGCAGTGTTGCTGGCCCGTGTGATCGAGGACGTGTCCAGCGTCGGGAGGGAGGTCAGCGCTGAGTCGCCGTAGTTGCCGGAAAGGATCACCGGGCCGTACGTGATCGCAGCGACGTTCGGGTCGTCGTTGGCCGCTCGCATGACGATCCGCATGGGCAGGCGGACGGTGACGGTGTCACCGGAGGTCCAGGAGCGGGTCAAGGTGGCGTAGCCGCCGGGGGTGGTGGTGATGTCCTGCGCCGCGCCGTTGACGCTGATGGTGGCCCCGGCGGTCCAGCCAGGGATGCGGATGCGCATCGCCCAGGTTCCGCTGACGTTCCCGGTGACCTGCAAGGTCGTGGTGTCGCTGATGGGGTAGGCCGTGGTCTGGGTGACCGTGATGCCCCGCTCCGACCAGTCGAGCACCGAGGGCACGAACAGGTTCACGATCAGCGTGTTGTCGGTGCGGAAGTAGATCGAGTCCATCAGCCTGGTGTGCGTCTCCAGGCCGGTGCCCTGGCAGCACCAGAAGGTGCCGTAGTCGGTGCTCCACGTGCCACCGCCCCACGCCGGGCCCACTCCGCGTCGGCCTCCCGGGTTGAGAGGGGTGAAGTAGGTGACGTGGCCGTGGTTGTCCGCCGGGTTCTGCTGGCCGATCATCTGGTTCAGCCACGCCTGCTCGTAGTAGTCGAACAGGGCGGCCCGGTTCGGGTCCAGCTCGAACAGTTCCCGGGTGAGGGTGAGCATGTTGAAGGTGTTGCAGCTTTCGCAGGTGTCCTTGTTCAGGTAGCCGGCGATGGCATTCGGGGCGCGGAAGTGCTCCGCCTGGCTGTTGCCGCCGATGGCATAGGTGTGCGAGTTGACGCAGAGGTTCCAGGCGTTGACCGCGATGTCCCGGTAGCGGGTGGTGCCGGTGGCCTTGTACTCCCTGGCGGCCCCGATCCACTTGGGAACCTGGGTGTTGGCGTGCAGTCCGCTGAGCTTGTCCTGGTTGGACGCCAGGGGGTCGAACACCGCGGCGTGGTCGAATCGCCTGGCGACGGTGAGCCACCGCGTGTCGCCCGTCTGCTGGTAGAGATCGGTCAGCACGGTGTTCATGCCGCCGAACTCGGTTTGCAGCATGGCCTGCATCTGCTGGGTGCTCAGTCGGCCGGTGCGCCGGTCGACCCATCCCGCCAGGGCGAGCAGCACGTCGCGGGCCTGTGTGCTGCCGATGTGGCGCCACACGTCCAGCAGGCCCATGAGGGTCTTGTGGATGGTGTAGTATGGCACGTTGCCGTTGCTCAGGGTCCGCTCCTCGAGAGCGGTGAAGTCCGACTCGGGGTAGCCGGAGAGGTACCCGGCGCTGAAGCCGGCCGCGCTGTTGTTGGCCTGGCACTTGGCCAACTCCGCGACCATGGTGGCTGCCTTGTCCCGGCAGGTGATGTCCCCGGTCACCGCGTAGAGCTGTGCCCATGCCGTGAGGAAATGGCCTTGGGCGTGGGTGCGGAAGGGAAAGGTCGGCGCGTCCCAACCGCCGTTGGCAGCAGCGCCGTTGGTGGACAGCCGGTGGTTGGCGCGGAAGTTGTACAACAGCCGGTCTACATCGACGAACCGCAGGTAGTTCCGCGTGCGGTTCTGGTTGTCCAGCCAGCGGCTCGCGGTGAGCCGGACCTGGTCCAGCGCGAAAGGGTGCGCCAAGACCCCGATCTCGGCCCTTGCGGGAGGAGCGGCCGCCTGGGCGGGAGACGCTGAGACGAAGGATCCGGTGGCGGCGGTGGCCGCGGCTCCCTGAAGCAGGCGCCGCCTGCTGACGGAAGAAGTCATCTTGCACCTTTCGGTGAGGCGAGGGTGACTCTTGATCGTCGGTGCGTTCACTCACGGCGGAGCTGTAGCGGCCACCGTCCCCGGCCGCCACGCCACTTACATGGGATGGATTAACGGATACGAACGTTGCCTCTGTCCAGTCTCTCGACACCAAAAGACTTGGTCCCTTGCGAATGTGCCTCCGGCCCGCGCCCTGACGTCGCATCAAACATGGGAGTACCGAGGAGGACTGTGCAGAGCGCGAGAGCTGGATGACGCCGGCTTGAACCGTCGACGGGGGCTCCCGCCCCGCCTGGCCGGGGCCTCGCGAGGACATCGGTCCGGCCGCCCGCGAGGGCGTCTGGTCCAATATCCGCAGTGCGGAGGTGATACTGCTTCAGCTGGTGTCTACGAACTTCTCCGGGTGCGCAGCCTGCAGAACGGTCCCGAGGACACGGAGCGGATCACCGTCGTCTGCCCTACCGCGGAAACACCACAACGTCCCGGCGGGTACCGACGCCGGCAGGCTGGCCAGGGATCACCGGCCGGGTCGAGGGACGGCGTGGGGTCGCACGAGCCGGCGTCCGCGGCCGAGCGAGACGGCGAGCCGACCCCCGACGGCGCACCCCTCACCGCCGCAGCGGTGCGTGAGCCGTCTCCGGCAGCCGCAGGTACACCACCGACGACACCAGACAGATCACCGCGACGTACCACGGGAACAGCCCCGCGTGCCCCTGCTCCTTGAACAGCGTGCCCACGTACGGGGCCGTGCCGCCGAAGAGGGCCACCGTCAGGGAGTAGGGGAAGCCGATGCCCGCCGCGCGGACCCGGGGCGGGAAGATCTCCGCGTTCACGGCCGCGCTGATCGAGGTGAACCCGGTCAGCAGCACCATGCCCGCGCACTGCACGAGCAGCAGCACGGCGAACGAGTCGCTCAGGGTGCGCAGCAGGGGCACCGCGAGCAGCGCGAAGCCCAGGCCGAAGAAGAGCAGCAGGGGGCGGCGGCCGTAGCGGTCCGAGAGCAGACCGCCGAGCGGTTGCAGCAGGGCGAAGAAGGCCAGTGAGATCGTGCCCGCGAGCAGCGCGTCCGCCTTCTCGACGCCGGCGTTGAGTTCGGCGTACGTCGGCAGGTACGACGTCCACGTGTAGTAGGCGATGGTGCCGCCGGCCGTGATGCCGCCGATGAGCAGCGACTCGCGCGGATGCCGGCGCAGCGCCTCGAACAGCCCCGGGCGCGGCGCCTGCTGCTGCTCGGCGCTGCGGGTCTCCTGCGCGCCCTGCCGGATCCAGAACCCGACCAGACTCAGCAGGGCGCCGAGCACGAACGGCACCCGCCATCCCCAGCCGTTCATCTGCCCGTCGCTCAGCGTGTCCACGAGCAGGGTGGCGACGCCGGAGGCGACCAGCTGTCCCACCGTCGTCGACACGTACTGGAAGCTGGAGAACAGCCCGCGCCGGCCGGGCCCCGCCGACTCCACCAGGAACGTCGTCGAGGCCGCGAACTCGCCGCCCACGGAGAGGCCCTGCAACAGCCGGGCGAGGACGAGGACCACCGACGCCAGGACGCCCACGGCCGCGTAGGTCGGGGTGAGCCCGACCAGCAGGCTGCTGCCCCCCATCAGCAGGATGGTGACCGTGAGGGCGGCCCGTCGTCCGTGCCGGTCCGCGACCGCGCCCATCAGCAGCCCGCCCACCGGCCGCATGAAGAACCCCACCGCGAACACCGCGAACGTGGACAGCAGCGGCACCAGCGAGTTGTCCGCGCTCTGCGGGAAGACCTGAGCGGCGATGTACGTGGCCAGAAACGTGTAGGCGTACCAGTCGTACCACTCCACGGCGTTGCCCACCGAGGCGGCGAGGAGCTGGCGAACGGGCCGTTTCGTCGGCGGGGAAACCGTCTGCGTCTCTGTCACGTCCCTCACCCTCCCCCGGCATTGCCCCGGCACACCGTCCGTACCGGCGACTTTCACACGAGTGTCACGCGCCCCTTCCTTGGCGTTTGGTGTCCCTGAAACACTCCTTCCGCGCAGATTCCGTCACGTTCCGGCCATCCCGCACCTCAGGATGAGAGGTCTGTCCTTCATGTCCGAAGTCAACCGGCGCCGCTTTCTCCAACTCGCGGGTGTCACCACGGCCTTCAGTGCCCTGTCCGCCAGCATCCAGCGCGCCGCCGCCCTTCCCGCGAACCACCGCACCGGGTCGATCGAGGACGTCGAGCACATCGTCGTCCTCATGCAGGAGAACCGTTCCTTCGACCACTACTTCGGCACCCTGAGAGGCGTCCGCGGCTTCGGCGACCCCCGTCCGGTCACCCTCGACAACGGCAAACCGGTCTGGCACCAGGAGAAGGACGGCAAGGAGATCCTGCCGTTCCACCCGGACGCCGACGACCTCGGCATGCAGTTCCTTGAGGGCCTGCCGCACTCCTGGCCCGACGGCCACCAGGCCTACGACGGCGGCAAGTACGACCGGTGGGTGCCCGCGAAGGGCACCACGACCATGGCGTACCTGACCCGCGAGGACATCCCCTTCCACTACGCCCTCGCCGACTCCTTCACCGTCTGCGACGCCTACCACTGCTCGTTCATCGGCTCCACCGACCCCAATCGCTACTACATGTGGTCCGGGTACACCGGCAACGACGGCACCGGCGGCGGCCCGGTCCTCGGCAACGACGAGCTCGGCTACGGCTGGACGACCTACCCCGAGCGCCTGGAGCAGGCGGGCATCTCCTGGAAGATCTACCAGGACATCGGCGACGGCCTCGACGCCGCCGGCTCCTGGGGCTGGATCCAGGACGCCTACCGCGGCAACTACGGCGACAACTCGCTGCTGTACTTCAACAGGTACCGCGAGGCCAAGCCCGGCGACCCCTGGTACGACAAGGCCCGCACCGGCACGAACGCCAAGGCCGGCGAGGGCTACTTCGACCTGCTGCGCGCCGACGTCAAGGCCGGCAAGCTGCCCCAGATCTCCTGGATCGCCGCCCCCGAGGCCTTCTCCGAGCACTCCAACTGGCCCTCGAACTACGGCGCCTGGTACATCGCCCAGGTCCTGGACGCCCTCACCTCCAACCCGGAGGTCTGGTCCAAGACGGCCCTGTTCATCACGTACGACGAGAACGACGGCTTCTTCGACCACGTGGTGCCGCCGCTGCCCCCGAAGGACGCCTCCCGCGGTCTGTCCACCGTCGACGTCTCCCTCGACCTCTTCCCGGGCGACGGCAAGAACACGGCCGGCCCCTACGGCCTCGGCCCCCGGGTGCCGATGCTGGTCGTCTCCCCGTGGAGCAAGGGCGGCTACGTCTGCTCCGAGACCCTCGACCACACCTCGATCCTGCGGTTCATGGAGCGCCGCTTCGGCGTCCGCGAGACGAACATCTCGCCCTGGCGACGCGCCATCTGCGGTGATCTGACGTCCGCGTTCGACTTCTCCCGCAAGGACGCGCGCCCCGCCCCGCTGCCCGGCACCGACGGGTACGAGCCGCAGGACCGCGAACGTCACCCCGACTACAAGCCGGTCCCGCCCACCGACCCGCGCATGCCCCGGCAGGAACGCGGTCTGCGCCGCTCCCGGCCGCTGAAGTACGCCCCGCACGTGGACGCCTCGGTCGACGCGGCGGCCGGGAAGCTCAACCTGACCTTCGTTTCCGGCCCGAAGGCCGGCGGCGCTTTCCACGTCACCTCCGGCAACCGCGCCGACGGCCCCTGGACGTACACCACCGAGGCCGGCAAGACGCTCTCCGACACCTGGAACTCGGCGTACTCCGGCGGCTCCTACGACCTGACCGTGCACGGCCCCAACGGCTTCGTGCGCGTCTTCAGGGGCTCGAACAAGACGGCCGGCTGCGAGGTCACGGCCCGCCACACCGGTGACGACATCGAGCTGACCTTCACCAACAAGGGCTCCGGCACGGCCCGTCTGAAGCTCGCGAGCGGCTACGGCGGCCGGCCCTCGACCGTCACCGTCCGCCCGGGCGCGACGGTGCGCAGGACCGTCGAACTCGCCGCCAGCCGCCGCTGGTACGACCTGACCGTCACCACCGAGGGCGACAAGGCGTTCCTGCGGCGGTTCGCCGGGCACGTCGAGAACGGGCAGCCGGGGGTGAGCGACCCGGCAATTATCACCGCGTAGCGGGAGTGAGGTGCCCCGGATCGTGCGGCCGGGGCACCAGGGCCGGTTCGGGCGTGGCCGAGCCGGGCTCCAGGGCCAGGACGGCGGCCACCGGGTGGTCGTCGTCGACCGGGGCGGTCGCGGGTGCCGCCCGGGTCAGCGACACCACGCCCCAGGCCGCCAGGCCCGCCCCGGCGAGCGCGAGCAGCACACCCGCCGGCCCGCCCTGCAGGCGTTCGCCGAGCAGCGACAGGCCGATCACCGCGGCGGCCAGCGGGTTGGACAGGGTCACCACCGCGAGGGGTCCGCCCAGACCGCCCCGGTACGCCGTCTGCGACAGCACCAGCCCGCCGGCCGCGAAGGCCGCCACGAGCAGGGCCACGCCGACCACCTGGACGCTCAGCGCCGGGCCGGACCGGTCGGTCGCGGCCACCGTCACGGTCTGCGTGAGGGCCGAGGCGACCCCGGAGGCGAGACCGGACGCGGTCGCGTGCCGCAGCCCGGGGCGGGCGCCGGGCCGGGACAGCACCCCGATGAACACCGCGGTGGCGCCGGCCACTGCCAGCGCCTCGGGAACGCTCAGCACACCGTCCGGCGCCGGACCGGACGCCGTGACCAGGATCGCGCCCAGTCCCAGGAGGGTCAGGGCGGTGCCCTTCCACTCGACCGCGCTCACCCGCCGTCCCGCCATCCGCGCCCCCATGGGCACCGCCGCGACCAGGGTGAGCGCGCCGAGCGGCTGGACCACGGTCAGCGGGCCGTACCGGAGGGCGACGACGTGCAGCAGCGCGGCCGACGCGTTCAGCCCGACCGACCACCACCAGGCGCCGCTGCCGAGCAGCCGCAGCGTGCCCGCTCCCGGGGAACGGGAGGCGAGCCGCTCCTGGCCGACCGCGGCGGCGGCGTAGGCGACGGCGGAGACGAGGGACAGGGCGACGGCGGCCGGCACGGTGTTCATCGGCCGGCTCCCGCGAGCGCCTGCTCGTCCCGCCGAGCCGGTACGAGACTGCCCCGTGTCCGGCCTGCCGTGGTCGCCGTGCGGTGCGGCGAGCGAAGCGAGACGGGGCTCTCCCCGGACGGAGCCCGGGGGAGGATCACCGAGAGGGCGAGGCCGAGCAGGGCCGCCGCCACGATCGCGTCGAGCCAGTAGTGGTTCGCGGTGCCGACGATCACCAGCAGTGTCAGCAGGGGATGCGCCAGCCAGAGCCAACGCCACCGTGAGCGGGTGGCGGCGATCAGGCCGATCGCGACCATCAGCGCCCAGCCGAAGTGCAGCGACGGCATCGCCGCGAACTGGTTCGACAGGGAGTCCGTCGCGGGATTGCCGTACACCGACGGCCCGTACACCCGCGCCGTGTCGACCAGGCCGGTCACGGCCGGCATGCGCGGCGGGGCGAGGGGGAACAGCAGATGGAGCACCAGGGCGGCGGCCGTGACCGCGGCCAGCACCCGGCGGGCCCAGACGTAGTGGACCGGCCGGCGCAGGTAGAGCCAGATCAGGAAGGCGGCCGTGGCGGGGAAGTGGACGGCCGCGTAATAGGTGTTCGCGATGTGCGCCAGGCCGTCACCGTGCAGCAGGAGCGACTGCACCGCTCCCTCACCGGGGAGATGGACCGCTCGCTCGAAGTCCCACACGCGGTGTGCGTTGTGGAAGGCCTCGCCGGTGTGGCCGGTGGCCAGCTGCCGCCCGAACTTGTAGACGAGGAAGAGCCCTGCGACGAGCAGGAGCTCCCGGACGAGCGGCGGTCGCGCTACGGCGTCGGACCCCGCCGGCACAGGCTCGGTACGGGCATTCATCCCCCGGCCCCTTCGGTGACGGTGGTGCTGTTATCGGTACGGGAGCGTACCGATACGCCAGTGTACCGATACGGCCGCGTACCGGTACACTGGCGTATCGATAGACGTGGAACACATCGCGAGCCGGGAATTTTCCGGCCGCCCGAGGAAAGCAGGAGCACCGCCCATGACGTCGCAGGCCGCGGACCGGCCCGAGCCGGTCGGTGTCACGCGCCGCTCCAAGATCACCCCCGAGCGTGAGCAGGAGTTCTACGACGCCGTGCTGGAGCAGCTCCGTGAGTGCGGCTACGACTCCGTCACCATGGAGGGGATCGCCGCCAGCACCCGGTGCAGCAAGTCCACGCTCTACCGCCAGTGGAAGACCAAGCCCCAGCTCGTCGCTGCGGCGCTGCGCTCGCACCGGCGGACGCGCTGTATCGACACCGGCTCGCTCGCGGACGACCTGCGTGAGGCGGCCCGGGCGGCGGGAGAGCTGTCGGGCCGGGACACCAAGCTCCTCCAGGCGCTCGTTCACGCGGCCCCTCAGGACCCGGAGCTGCAGCGCGCCTTGCGCGAGGCGCTGGTCGAACCGGAGATCGCCGCGCTGAAGGAGATCATCCGACGTGGGATCGAACGGGGCGAAGTGCCCGCCGACCACCCGGCGCTGGAGTACATCCCGGCGCAGATGTTCGGCGTCCTGCGCATCCGGCCCGTCCTGGAGGGCGAGTACGCGGACCCGGACTACCTGGTCCGATTCGTGGAAGCCGCCGTGCTGCCGGCACTGGGCCTGACCTGAAGCCCGGGCCGCCGTCCGCCGGATGACCGGACGGCTGAGGTGCTCGGTGGGTACGTGTTCGTGATCGAAGGTGATCACATCGCACCCCCGGGC
>NZ_JBEOXI010000041.1:0-44380 GCF_040296465.1 Streptomyces sp. NPDC002130 | reverse complement strand
ACCTGCGACCTCTGGGTTATGAGCCCAGCGAGCTACCGAGCTGCTCCACCCCGCGCCGTTGTGTTCACAACCGTATCACGGCGCGGGATGGGCATCTGACCAGGCCAGGGCGCTAGCTGCTCGGCTTTGGACTCGGACTGCCGCTCGGGTTGCCGCTCGGCTTGCCGCTGGGCTTGCTCTCGCCGCCCCCGGAACCGCCCGCCCGGCTCGCGTCGGCCTGCGCGTCCTCGGCCCGCCGCAGGGCGTCCTCGAGGTCCTTCTGCGCCTTGCCGTACGCCTCCCAGTCGTTCTTCTTCAGGGCCTCCTGACCCTCGTCGAACGCCTTCTGGGCATCCTGCAGGGCCTGTTGGACCGTCGGGTTGTCCGACGTCGGCGGTGGTGTCGTCGTATCGCCGTCGTCCGGTGGCTCGGTGGTCGGTCCGTCCGCTCCGAAGACCTTGTTGAGGGCCTCGTCGAGGGTGTTCTCGAAGGCGGTCTGGCCTCCGTAGGTGACCAGCACCTTGCGCAGCAGCGGGTACTTCAGTCCACCACCGCGTACGTAGACCGGCTCCACGTACAGCAGTCCTCCGTCGAGCGGCACCGTCAGCAGGTTGCCGTACTCGACTTCGGAGTCGCCGCCTCTCAGGAGCCTGATGGACTCGGCGATGTCCTCTTGCGAGTTGAACTGGCTCTGGACCTGCTTGGGTCCGTTGACCGTGGTGTTGGTCGGCAGTTTCAGGATTCTGATCTTGCCGTAGTCACTGGTGTCCGCCTCCGCGTCGACGGCCATGAACGCACTGAGGTTGTCCCGGCCGTTGGGCGTGAAGGTCGTCGTCAGCGAGAACGCCTGCTCCTTCTGGTCGGGCATCTTCATGCTCAGGTAGTACGGCGGCACCGCGCTGCCCGACCGGTTCGTCGGGTCGTCCGGCACCTGCCACACCTCACTGCCGCTGAGGAACGTCGTGGCGTCCTTCACGTGGTAGCGCGTGAGCAGCTCCCGCTGGACCTTGAACAGGTCCTGGGGGTAGCGCAGATGGTCCATGAGCGACTTGGAGATGTCGGTCTTCGGCTCCACCGTGTCGGGGAAGGCCTTCATCCAGGTCTTCAGGACCGGGTCCTTGGTGTCCCACTGGTAGAGCTTGACCTTGCCGGTGTACGCGTCGACGGTCGCCTTCACCGAGTTGCGGATGTAGTTGACCTGGTTCTGCTGGGCCACCACCGCGCGGTTGTCGTTGGTGGCGGTCAGCGAGTCCGCCGTGGTGTCGCCGAGGGTCGTACGCGAGGAGTACGGGTAGCCGTTCGTCGTCGTGTACGCGTCGACGATCCACTGGATCCGGCCGTCCACGACCGCCGGATAGGCGTCGCCGTCGATGGTCAGCCAGGGGGCGACCGCCTCGACGCGCTCCTTGGGCGTGCGGTTGTACAGGATCCGCGAACCGTCGCCGATGGCCCCGGAATACAGGATCTGCGGCTCTCCGAACGCCACCGCGTACGCGGCCCGGTTGACCGGGTTGGAGAGGTTGACCCCGCTGTCGCCCTTGTAGCTGGTGGTCTTCTCACCGTTGTCGTCGGAGTAGTCGATCTCCTTCTGGGGACCGCCGACGATCGAGTACGTGTCGGTTTTCTCGCCGTAGTAGATCCGCTGCTCGTACGTGCCGAGGTCGCCCTCGGAGGGCAGGTCGGACTCCGTGAAGTTCGGCCGGCCCTGGGCGTCGGCGCTGGTGCCCTCGGCGGCGACCACTCCGTATCCGTGGGTGTAACGGAAGTGGTTGTTGATCCAGTTCTTCTTCGGGATGCCCGCGAGGTTCAGCTCACGCAGGCCGATGACCGTGTCCTGGTCCTTGCCGTCCTTGGCGTAGCGGTCGACGTCCAGGTTGGTCGGGAACGCGTAGTAGTTCCTGATCTGCTGGAGCTGCTGGAACGTCGGCGAGACGATGTTCGGGTCCATGATCCGGATGCTCGCCGTGGACGGGACGTCGTCGCGCAGTGTGGTCTTGTCCTCGGTCTTGCTCGTGCCCGAGTAGTCGGTGACCTTGGTGCCGTCGATGCCGTAGGCCTTGCGCGTCGCCTCGAGGTTCTTCTCGACGTACGGCGCTTCCTTGGCCTGCTCGTTCGGCTGGACCTGGAACTTCTGCACGATCGCCGGGTACAGGCCGCCAATGAGGATCGCGGAGAGCACCATCAGGCCGAAGCCGATCACGGGCAGCTGCCAGGTACGCCGCCAGATGGTGGCGAAGAACAGCAGCGCGCAGATCACGGCGATGCAGAACAGGATCGTCTTGGCCGGCAGGTAGGCGTTGGCGTCGACGTACCTCAGACCCGTCCAGTTGTCGGTCGCCCGGAAGTCGCTGGACTTCACCGCGAGTCCGTACCGGTCGAGCCAGTACGCGACCGCCTTCAGGGCCACGAAGATGCCGATGAGCACCGACAGGTGCCCCGTGGCCGCCGCCGTGGCGCGGGCGCCAGGGCTGGTGACGCGCAGCCCGCCGTAGAGGTAGTGCGTGAGCGCGGCGGCGATCACCGACAGGATCGCCGCGGCGAAGCCGAAGCCGAGCAGGAACCGGTACCAGGGCAGGTCGAAGGCGTAGAAGGCGACGTCCAGCTTGAACTGGGGGTCCTTCTGCCCGAAGGGCACGCCGTTGACCCACATCAGCCACGTCCGCCACTGGCCGGAGGCGGAGGCGCCGGCGATCAGACCCACGAGGGCGGTGATCCCGAACAGCAGCCACTTCTTGTAGGGCGCGATGCCCATCCGGTAGCGGTCGAGGTTCTGCTGCTCCATCGACATGGCGCTCAGCGGCGGCCGCAGTCGGTGCGCCAGCCAGATGTTGAAGCCGACGGCGAGGGCCATGAGCAGGCCGAAGACGAAGAAGAGCCCGATCTTGGTCCACAGGGTGGTGGTGAAGACCGAGGAGTAGTTCACCGAGCGGTACCAGAGCCAGTCCGTCCAAAAGCCCGCGAACATGGTGAACGCCATGCCGAGAACGGCCAGGACGCCCAGCGTCATGAGCAGGGTCCGGACACGCCGGGACGGGCGGCCCACTCTGATCCGCGGCCCCGAAGGGCCTCCGCCGCGGTCCGGCATCTGGAAAGCCAAGGTGCGCACCTCGAAGTTCGCTGTTGATTCGTCAGGTCCGCGTCTTCACGGACCGTACGTGGCCCCCGTGATCGTGGGCCCCCACCTATGCAACTTACTCACCGTTTACTCGGTTCCCGATTCCGGCCGGGAACGAGGCAGGATTGTGACCATGTCCAACACTCCCATGGCTGCGAACCCGCTCACCCGGGCCGTTCTCGAGATCGACGAGTACGTCTCCGGCCTCGGCTGGGACCAGTCAGCCCGCCTTTTCGCCCTCGTCGACACCGCACGGCTGCGGGCCGAACAGCCCTCGCTCGCGGACCGGCTCGGTCTGGGGGACGAGTCGGAAAACTCCGGCCTCACCCCGATCGAGCAGGACGAAGTGCCAACGGGCAAGCCGCTCGATGAGTTCCTCGCCACCATCGCCTGGCCCGACGCGGTGGCCGGCTGCGCCCTCGCCGTGGAGCGCCTGATGCTGCCGCCGTCCGCGGAGGCGCAGGTTCCGCAGGGTCTGAGCGAGGCCGCCCTCACGAAGTGGGTGGCGGACCACCCGGACCGCCAGGAGGTCCGCATGACGGTCGCGGTCCTGCGCGACGGCACGCGTGAGTCGGCCCTGCGGCTGCGCGAGAAGGACTCCCCCACCGAGGTCCTGACCGGTTCCGACCTGGTCCCGGGGCTGGCGGAGGCGCTGGCGGCGACGTTCGAGGAGTAGCGACCGCCCAGGACCGCGGACCGCGGGGCCCGGCTTTCCGGGCCCTTGGTCCTCGGGTTACTCAGCGCACTTCGGCAGATCAGCGGTGTCGCCGCTGCGGATGTCCTTCAGGGCTCCCAGGGCGTCCTTGATGGTGCCCACCTTGATCAGGGTGAGACCGTCGGGGGTGTCCGTGGCGGCGGCCGCGCAGTTGTCGGCGGGCGTGAGGAAGTACTTCGCGCCCTTGGCCCGCGCGCCCACGGTCTTCATCTCGATGCCGCCGATCGGCCCGACCTTGCCGGCGTCGTCGATCGTGCCGGTGCCGGCCACGAACGTGCCCCCGGTCAGGCTGCCCGGCGTGAGCTTGTCGTAGATGCCGAGCGCGAACATCAGCCCGGCGCTCGGCCCGCCGACGTCCGCGAGCTTGATGTCGATGGTGAACGGGAACGTGTGGTCGGTCCCGGCGGAGATCCCCACGATGGCGCGCTTCTCACCGGTGTCGTCGGACGTCGTGGTGGTCATGGTGATGTCCTGCGTCCTGGTGGGCGTCCGCTTCTCCTTCTCCGCGGCGGCCTGTTCCTTGGCCGGCACGATCGTGAAGCGGACGTCCTGACCCGGCTTGTGCTTGGTGACGAGCTTCGCGACGTCGGCCGGCTCCTTCACCGCCGTGCCGTCGACGGCCTTGATCACATCCCCCGCGTGCAGCTTGCCCTGGGCCGGGGAGCCCTTGACGACGGTCGAGACGATCACCCAGGACTTCACCGGAACGTCCAGCTGCTTCAGGGCGGCGACCTTGGCGCTCTCCTGGGACTGGCTGAACTCCTCGGCGTTCTCCTGGGTGGACTGCTCCTCGGTCTTGCCGTCCGGATAGAGCGTCTCGTGCGGCACGACCTTGTTGTCGTGCGCGAGCCAGCCGTAGACGGCTTCGACCAGGTTCATCCGGTAGTCGGCGCTCGTGACCCGGACCGTCGTCATGTTCAGATGGCCACTGGTCGCGTAGGTCTTCCTGCCCGCGATCTGCAGCACCGGCTCGCCGTCGTGATCGCCCAGCGTGTTCACCGTCGGCCCCGGGGACATCTCCGAGTAAGGCACGGGGATGAACACTCCCGCGCACAGGAGCGCGATCAGCATCAGGGTGGAGGCGAGCATCGTCGCGGTGCGGCGTGGCATGAGTCGACAGTACGGGACGGTCCTGTCAGCGCACCGTCAGGGCCGCCCGTCCGGGGCGGCCCTGTGCTCTACAACGCTTGTGACCTGCTGTTTCTCGGCCGTCAGGCGCCCGGGCGGGGCTTCTCCATGGCCTCGCGGAAGCGGGCGTAGCCGGTGAGCTCGGGGCCGTCGTTGCGGACCTTGCGGGTCCGGTTGGCCCAACTGCCCCAGAGCCCCGCGCCGATGGCAGCCACAAGCGGAATCAGCAACCAGGCGAGCGCCGCCATGCCGACCTCCAACCCCTTTGAGCATCCGCAACTGACTGATCAGCAGATTAACGATCCGCAGTGACAACGCTCACGCCAGGGGTGCGGTTACGCAACCGGAAGGCGGCTGCCGAGATCAGCAGGCGCCGACCCACTCCTCCGTACCGTCCGAGAACTTCTGGTGCTTCCAGATGGGCACTTCGTGCTTGAGGTCGTCGATCAGCTTCCGGCAGGCCTCGAAGGCCTCTCCGCGATGCGGGCAGGAGACGGCGACGATCACGGCGAGGTCCCCGACCCGCAGGTCCCCCACGCGGTGCACGGCCGCCAGGGCCCGCACCGGGAACTCGGCGGTGACCTTCTCCGCGATGCGCCGCATCTCGGCCTCGGCGCTGGGGTGGCAGGAATACCCCAGCTCGTCGACGTCGGCGCCCCCGTCGTGGTTCCGCACGGTTCCCACGAAGAGCGCTGTGCCTCCGGCGGCGTCGTCGCCGACGGCCCGGAACACCTCGTCCAGGGAAAGGGCCGAGTCCCGGATCCCGATCAGCTTGATCGGGTCCTGCGCGGCCTGCTCACCTGGGTGATCGTTCGTGGTTGCCATGCCTCCATCGTGCCGCACGCGACCGACAGCACGGAATAGAGCTGTCGACCGGCACGCGCGCGTACGCGTTTGGAGCCTCCTACAGGGGCGGCCTTCAGCGGCGTTTCGCGCACAGGCGTCCCTCAGATCCGCCGCCGGGCCTTCCGCGCCCGCCGCACCACAGCCGCCGCACCCAGCAGCGCCACCGTCGCACCCGCCGCACCCGCGGCCGTCGCGTCCTTTCGGCCCAGCCGCCGCCCGGCGACCGTGTGCCGGCCGGAGACCTCCTCCAGGAGTTCCGCCAGCACCTCCTCGTTGGTGTACTGCGGCCGCCACCCGGCGTCGTGGAGCCGGCTGCCGCTCACCACCCAGGGGTACATCGTGTACGCCAGGTCCCCGGCCGGGGAGGGTGTGAGCCCGATGCGGTGCAGCCGCGCCGCCGCACCCAGCGCGACCGCCGACGGCAGCTCCATCCGCCGGATCCCGCTGAGCTCCTCGACCTCCTCCTGCTCCAGCCAGCCGTCACAGCCGACGGTCAGTTCCCCGTCGACCTTCTCCAGAACGGCGTACTCCAGCGCGCTGCACAGATCCTCGACGTGGCAGAACTGCCACGCGGGCCGCGACCCGGCGACGACGAGGAGCCGGGGCGACTCGAAGTACCTGGTCAGAGCGGTGTCGGTGCCTCCCACCAGTACAGCCGGACGTACCACGGTGACATTGAGCCCGGGGTGCGCCCGGGGTGCGCGCCGTGCCAGCCGTTCGATCTCCAGCAGGTCGCCGACGCCCGTCGCCTCGGCCGTGGCGCGCAGCTCGGCGTCCTCGGACAGCGGCAGCTCGTTGTCGGGCAGCGCCCCGTAGACCATCGCCGAGGTGCACAGCACGACCCGGTGCACTCCGGCAGCCGCGGCGGCCGTGAGGACGGTCTGCGTCCCCCGTACGTTGTAGGCCGTTCGGGCGGCGGCGTCGGTTTCCAGGTCGAGATCGAGCGCCAGGTGCACCACCACGTCGGCCCCGCGCAGCTTGTCCGCGATGGCCGGATCCCGTACGTCCAGAATGTGCCACTGCGCCGCCGCGCACTCGCCGCGCCGCTCGTCGATGGCGACGACCTGCTTGACCTCGTCGGATGCGGCCAGCTGCTCCGTGAGCAGGGCTCCGACGCCGTACGCGGCGCCGGTGACCGCGACGACGGGTCCGCGCGCGGCGGGACTCGCGGAACTGGTTGACTGGTTTCGCGCTGCGCGAACCTGCGGATCTGGGGAACTCACCGGGCGTCTCCAGCGGTTGTCTTCAGTACGAGCGCGTCCGACGCGTGCGTACCAGGTGGCATCCATCCTGCCGCAGGCCGTCAGTCGGCGAAGCACCGAGGCCCGATCCGCCCCGTGTGTCTACGCTGGGTGGTGTTGTCGGGCAGCCGTGCCGCCGGAAAGAACCGGCGGCCCTACCAGCCGAGGAATCCCGTGAGTGACACCCCATTCGGATTCGGCCTTCCGCCGGAGGAGCCGGACGACGGCGACGAGGGCAAGAAGAAGGACCAGCAGAGCGGTGGTGGTCAGGGACCGGCCAACCCGTTCGGTTTCGGTGGCCTGCCCGGAGCCGGTGGCTTCGGCTCAGGCCCCGGTGGCCCTGGCGGCCCCGGTGCGGACAATCCGTTCGCAGCCATGTTCGGGTCGCTGAACCCCACCGACCTGGGCGCCGCGTTCCAGCAGCTGGGCCAGATGCTCTCCTACGAGGGCGGCCCGGTGAACTGGGACATGGCCAAGCAGATCGCCCGCCAGACGGTCTCCCAGGGCAGTCCTGACGGCACCAAGGACGCCAGCGTTGGCCCCGCCGACCGCAAGGGCGTCGAGGAAGCCGTCCGCCTGGCCGACCTGTGGCTCGACGATGCCACGTCCCTGCCCTCCGGCGCCGCCTCCGCGGTCGCCTGGAGCCGTGCGGAGTGGGTCGAGGCGACCCTGCCCGCCTGGAAGGAGCTGGTCGACCCGGTCGCCGAGCGCGTCGGCACCGCCATGGGTGACGTCCTGCCGGAGGAGATGCAGGCCATGGCCGGCCCGCTGATCGGCATGATGCGCTCGATGGGCGGCGCCATGTTCGGCACGCAGATCGGGCAGGCCGTCGGCGTGCTCGCCGGCGAGGTCGTCGGCTCGTCCGACATCGGCCTGCCGCTCGGCCCGGCCGGCAAGGCCGCGCTGCTGCCGGTGAACATCGAGACGTTCGGCAAGGACCTGAGCGTCCCGCAGGAGGAGGTACGGCTGTATCTCGCCCTGCGCGAGGCCGCCCACCAGCGCCTCTTCGCGCACGTGCCGTGGCTGCGCTCGCATCTGTTCGGCGCGGTCGACGGCTACGCCCGCGGGATCAAGGTCGACACCGCCAAGCTTGAGGATGTGGTCGGCCAGTTCGACCCGCAGAACCCGGAGCAGCTGCAGGAGGCCCTCCAGCAGGGCATGTTCCAGCCGGAGGACACCCCCGAGCAGAAGGCCGCCCTGGCCCGTCTGGAGACGGCTCTGGCGCTCGTGGAGGGCTGGGTGGACGCGGTGGTCCACGCCGCCGCGAAGCCCCGCCTGGCATCCGCCGACGCCCTGCGTGAAACGCTGCGCCGCCGTCGCGCGTCGGGCGGCCCGGCCGAGCAGACGTTCGCCACACTGATCGGCCTGGAGCTGCGCCCGCGCCGCCTGCGGGACGCCTCCCGTCTGTGGGCCTCGCTCACGGACGCGCGCGGTGTCGACGGCCGGGACGCCCTGTGGCACCACCCGGACATGCTTCCGACGGCGACCGACCTGGACGACCCGGACGGCTTCGTGCACCGCGAGCAGATCGACTTCTCCGAGCTGGACAAGATGCTCGGCGAGGCGGCGGACAAGCCCGACCTCAAGAAGAAGGACGACGGCGAGAACGAGAACAGGGGCGACGACGCCGGGTGAGCCTGTATGACGACGCGGTCCTCGTGCTGAAGGGGTACGAGGACCAGACAGAGCTGCGCCAGGCCTATCTGGACCATCTGGCGGAGCACCCGGACGGTCTGTGGAAGGCCTGCCACGCGGGCCACATCACGGCGAGTGCCCTGGTGGTCGACCCCGAGGGCGGCCGGGTCCTGCTGACCCTGCACAAGAAGCTGCGGATGTGGCTCCAGATGGGCGGCCACTGCGAGCCGGGCGACACCTCCCTCGCGGATGCGGCCCTGCGGGAGGCGACGGAGGAGTCCGGCGTCCCGGGCCTCTCCCTGCTGCCCGGCGGCCCGGTGCGCCTGGATCGGCATCCGATCCCGCCGCCCTGCCACTGCCACTTCGACGTCCAGTACGCGGTCGTGGCCCCGCCGGACGCCACGCACGCGATCAGCGACGAGTCGCTCGACGTGCGCTGGTTCGGCTACGACGAGGTGGCCGACGTGGCCGATGAGTCGGTGATACGGCTGCTGGAGGCCACGCGCGCGAGGCTCGCGGCCTGAGGGCCTGTAAGGGGCGACCGCTACTGCGGACGCCCCTTACTTTCGGTCCTGACGGCGGGCTGCGCCCCTCAGGGGCGCGGGGAACTGCGCGACCAGCCACACACGGCCCGCAGACCGGCTCAGACCGCACACCCCCGGGACCCCTCGGCCGATCCCTCGGAGCGCTCAGCTCCAGACGTTGCCCTGGTTCTGCCCGCGCGCCCCCTGCTGGCCCATGCCGTACTGCGCGGCGAGGCCCGAGCCGATCTGGGCGCCCTGCGGCGGCAGCAGCTCACTGGGCTGGACGAGTGCGTAGCCGGTGCCCATGAAGCTCAGCTCCCAGCCCTCACCGGTGCTGCCCCGGCGCCGCCACACCCCGGAGGAGTGCGTCTGGGCCTGCATCTGCACCCGCAGGCTCGTCGACCAGGCGACGATCGCGTCGGCGTCGCAGTTGACGTACTTGTCGGGCGTCACCTGCAGCAGCAGCGGCATTCCGGAGGTCATCAGGGCGACTTTGCCCCGTCCGGTGATGTTGAGCTGGTACTTCCCGGAGCCGGAGATGCCGTACAGGCTGTCGACGGCGATGACCTCGTGGTGCAGGGAGGAGTCCATCGCCAGCACATAGCTGCTGTCGACCGTGAGGCCGTCCTGGTCCACCTCCATCACGTGGACGTGCTGCTTGAGGTTGGCGAGGTAGACCGTGCCCTGCCCGTGGCAGCGCATCAGGTCGAGGCCCTCCCCGGTCTGCGCACGCGCACGTGACTGCTGGTTGCTCTGGAACTCGGCGTCGAACTCGACGAGGCCCTGGTAGGCGACCATGGTGCCCTTGCGGGCCAGGACGTCGTCGTGGCCCTCCAGGGTGACGCGCAGCATCTGCTTGTTCTGCAGGCTCCAGCGTTCCTGGGTCTGCTGCTCGTTGTAGGCGAAAATCGGGCTCTGCATGACGTGTGGCTCCCCCTCAGCCCCGGACCCGGAGGCGGTCGGTGCTGTCCTCGCTGGGCTGGACGACGACGATGCCCTGACCGGAGAAGGCCATCTGGTAGGCCTCGCCGCTGCCGCGGCCGATCAGCGACTGCGCCCGGAAGCTGCGCTTGCCCTTCACCTTGAGGTTCGGGGACCAGGCGACGAGCGCGTCGGGGTCGACGTAGGTCTCGTCCTCGCCGCCTCCGCAGTCGACGACGATGGGCTTGCCCCGAGAGGTCAGCGCGACCCAGCCCTGTCCGGAGATCTTGGTGTTCCACAGGCCCTGCCCGGCGAACTTCGCCAGGCCCTTGACCCGCTCCACGCCCCATGTCAGGTGGGCGTCGAAAGCGAGCAGGTTGGTGGCGTTGACCGAGATTCCGTCGCCGTTGAGGTTGATGACGACGACGTTCGCCCCGTAGTCGGCGAGGTAGAGCAGACCGTCTCCGGAACACTTCATCAAGGGCGCGCCCTCACCGGTCATCCAGTCCTTGGCGATCTGGCGCACGGCCGGCGGGTTGGGCTCGTACTGCACGAACCCTTCGTAGGCGACCATCGACCCCACGCGCGCGAGGAGGTCGTTCCCGGTCTGCATGGCGACCTTCAGCATGTGGTTGCCGTGGTTCTCCATGCGGGCGGTGACGGGTGCGGGGGCGTGGCCCGCGAGTTGCTGTGTCATGACGGGCTCCCTCAGACCTCGTACGGCTGGACGACGATGAAGTTGCCGGGCGCTCCCCGGAACTGGAGGTTGACGCTCTCCCCCGTGTCACCGGGGTAGGCGTTGCGGCGCATCCGCACCTGGCTGGAGACGACGACCTGGGCGGCGGCCGACCAGGCGACCACGGCGTTGCAGTCGGCGAACGTGGTGGGCGTGACGGGCAGCACCACGGGCGTGCCGTGCGTCTTCACGACGATGGTGCCGGTGCCCTGGAACTGCATGGTGAACAGCGCGCCGCCGGGGATGCCGTGGCCCTCGATGCGGCGGACCTCGTAGGTGAGGCTCTCGTCGAACGCGAGGACGTTCTCGGCGGAGACGCAGACGGCGTCGCCCTGGAGCTCGATGGGGTGCAGCATCGTCGAGTTCTCGGCGAGGAACACCTGGCCTTGGCCCGTACAGCGCATCAGCTGCATCTCCTGGCCGGTCGCGTTGCCCACGATCCGGCCGGAGAAGCCTGCGCCCTTGTAGCTGAAGTCGACCTTGCCCTGGTAGAGCACCATGCTGCCCTGCCGGGCCAGCACGGGCTGTCCGCCGATGCCAAGGTCGACGCGGACGAGCTTCTTGTTCTGCTGCGTCCAGCGCTGCCCGGTGGGGGTCTCCTTGAACTGCTGGAGCGCGGCGGACACGCCAGGACCCTGGGGAGCGCCTTGCGGAGCGCCCTGCGGGACCCCGTGGGAGGCCTGTGCGAACGGCTGCTGCTGGCCGTAGCCCGGGGGCGGCGTGGGCTGGCCGTAGCCGGGGGGCGGGGCCGGGGCGTGGGGCGCCTGCGGCGCATGAGGTGCCTGGGGCTGGCCGTAGCCGGGGGGCGGTGGGGCCGTCTGGCCGGGGACCTGACCGTACTGCGACGGCTGCTGGCCGTACGGCGCGGGCGCCGGGGCCGGGGGCGGCACCGGGGAGCCACCGGGCGGGGTGTGAAGTGGCGCGACGATGGTCGGGGCGGCGTGCACCTGGGGGGCCGGAGGCGGGGTGGGGCCGGGCGGGGGCGCGAAACCCTGCGCGGCGGGCTGGGGCGCTGGGGCAGGAGGCGCCGCCGGTGTGGGGGCAGGAGACGCCGCGGGTGCGGGGGCGGGCGCGGGTTCCGGAGTGCCGGGGACGCCGAACGCGGGCGGGGCGAAGCCCGGTGCGGGGCCGGCCTGCGGCTGCTGCGGGGCGGGCGCGGGCGTCTCCTCCTCGGCGACCTCGCCGCCGAAGTTCTTCAGCAGCGCGTCCAGACCGCCGTCGAAGCCCTGCCCGACGGCGGCGAACCGCCAGACGTCCTTGAGGTAGAAGTCGCCCAGCATCACGGCACGTTCGGTGGAGAACTCCGAGCCGTTGAAGGAGTAGCGCGCCACCTCCTCGCCGCCCGCGACGATACGGATGTAGCCGGAGGCGATCTGCGACATCTGGCCGGCGCCGTCGATCGTCGCCGTGAAGGACAGCTTCTGGATCTGCGACGGGATCCGGTCGAGCGTCACCCGGAAGGATTCCGTGTCGCCCGCCTGGGCGCCCAGGAGCTGAATGGACTCCTCGGGGGACTTCGGCTGGTTGAAGAAGACGAAGTACCGGTCGTCCGAAAGCCGTTCGTCGGCATCGAGGCCGAAGCAGCTGATGTCGAAGCTCAGTCCGGGGCCGGCGATCTGTACACCTACGTACAGATCCGTACCCGCGGTGAGGTCACTGATCCTGGCCTTGTGGCCGCGTTGGAATTCCCTGGCCATGCGTAACGACCGTCCCCCATCCAGAACGTGAGTGCGTCGCGCCAGGCTAACGGCAAACTCGGACACCGGACGAGGTCGGTACAGAGCCGGTACACAACGCCCGCTCAGCCGTATCGGCTGTTCGCTCGCGGAAAGCGGTCGGTCACCCCGCGGGGCTGTCGCCCCGGGCGCCGGGCACATGGGGCAACCGCTCGGCGGCGACCACGCCTTCGAGGTATCCCCGGGCCCGTTCCGTGCGCGGATAGGCCTCCAGGAGTTCCCAGAAGCGTGGTCCGTGTCCGGGAACGAGCAGATGCGCGAGTTCGTGGACGAGGACGTAGTCGACGACGTACTCAGGCATGCCCTGGAGGCGGTGCGAGAGGCGGATACTGCCCTCGGCGGGGGTGCAGGAACCCCAGCGCGTGTTCTGGTTGGTCACCCAGCGCACCGACGCGGGCCGGGCCCGACCGTCGAAGTACTGGTCCGAAAGACGCCGGGCCCGCTCGGTCAGCTCGGCGTCACCGAGGGCCCGCTTGCTCTCCTGGGCGGCCAGCTTGTCGAGCATGACGGTCACCCAGCGCTGTTCCTCCGCCTCCGACATCCGGGCGGGGATGAGCACCACGGTGCGATCGCCCTCGCGGTACGCGGAGACCGTTCGGCGTCGGCGGGCGCTCCTGCGGACCTCGATCGCGCTCGCCCTTGAGCCGCTCGGCGGCTGGCTCGTCATGCTGCGCTGTGCGGTTTCGGCGCGGTGCAGTGGGTCGGCGGGCACGCCACGACGTTACCCGCTGCACACGGGGAAGTCCCGACTCCGGGACGCTTCGGTACCGCCGCTCCCACCGGCCGCCGGACGGGTACGACCCGGTTGCCGGATTTGTACGACACGGTCGCCGGGTCGCATGAGCGGGCCATCGGGTCGCATGAACCGGCCACCGGACTGGTGCGAACTGGCCGCGGCACTGATGGGACGCGGCCTCGGAATTGGTGGGACCCCCGGGGGATGGGTCGGATCCGGCCGCCGGGATGGATGGGATCCGGCCGCCGGGATTTATACGACGAATGGCCGCTCCTGTGGACAACTTTCAGCAGTCGGCGGCGGGTTTGGGCATGCTGGATCGCGTCGGCGAAGCGATGGCGGGGCCGGTCCGGGACCAGGGCCGTGCCCGCGCTCGGGTTCGGCCCGCGGGAGTGACCCTGCGCTCGGGTCAGGCCTGCGCACGGGCCCTGCCTGCGACCGGCCTCGGCGCGACCGGCCAGGGCCTGCACGCTCGCTCCACCGGCGTACAGGGACGATCTACGGCATACGGGGGCCTGTCATGCATCCGATGGTGAAACCCGCGCTCAGGCGCGGCTGGCGCGACCTCAAAACCGTGCAGTTCGGGATGACACCGGCGCATGCGATGACGCTCGGCCCGATGGACCTGGCGACGGGCAGCTTCCTCGACCTGCTGAACGGCACGCGGGGGCTGGAGCTGCTCCGCGAGGAGGGACGCCGCATGGACCTGCCCGACGGTCATGTCGACAAGCTGGTACGGGGGCTCGCCCGGGCCGGACTGCTGGACGACGCCCGCGGCGGCGGGCCGGCCGCTGACGCGCTACGGAAGAAGAAGGAGGTCCTCGACCGGCTGCGCCCCGACCTCGCGTCCCTCTCCCTGACGGCATCCTCCCCGGGCGACGCGATCGGGCAGCTGGCCGCGCGGCGCTCGCAGCGCGTGCAGGTGCGAGGCGCGGGCCGGGTGGGTGCCGTACTGGCCTCGCTCCTGGCCGGGGCCGGCGTGGGTGGGGTGGACGTGGTCGACGGCGGCCGTGTGGAGCCGTGGGACGTCGCGCCGGGCGGGCTGCCCGCGGATGCCGTCGGCGACCGCAGGGACGAGTCGGCCCGCCGTGCCGTGCGCCGGGCGGCCCCCGACCGGCCGCCCCGCCGCGCGATGGCGCAGGCGTCCCCGGAGGACGGCGACCCGGGATTCTCGCTGGTGATCCTCGCCCCACGGGACGATGTCGCCGTGCACGCACCCGACCCGGCCGCCGCAGAGCCACTGATGACCTCCGGGACACCCCATCTGTACGCCGGTGTCGTGGAAGGCACCGGCGTGGTCGGTCCTCTCGTCCTGCCCGGCGAGACGGGATGCGCGGGGTGTCTGCACGAGGACCGCGCCGACCGGGACCCCACCTGGCCGCGTCTGGTCGCCCAGTGGCGCTCCGGCAAGCAGCGGCAGGTGCCGCCCTGCGACGTGACACTGGCCACGGCCGTGGCCGGACTCGCGGCCTCCCACGCACTCGCATTCCTCGACGGCCGGGCGCCCTCCAGCGCCGGGGCACGCTGGGAGTGCTCCGTCCCAGCTCTCCACTGGCAAGCGCGGCCGGTCCGGGCGCATCCGGCATGCCCGTGCGCTGCGGCGACGAGAGGAAAAGGGGAGCACCTCTCGGAGGACGGGGAGTCACACGAGACAATGGCTGTGCAACGGCCGTCGGAGCAGTGCCGTGAGGCAGAGGCGGAGCGGCCGGCTGGGACTTGGAGGGCGCATGTCTGATCTTCCCCGGAAGGCGGTTACCCGGACCGCCAAGCTCGCCGCGCTCCCGCTCGGCATCGCCGGGCGGGCGACCTGGGGATTCGGCAAGCGGATCGTCGGTGAATCCGCCGAGCTCGTCGGCCGCGAACTCCAACAGCGCACGGCGGACCAGCTGTTCAAGGTGCTGGGTGAGCTCAAGGGCGGCGCGATGAAGTTCGGCCAGGCCCTGTCCGTCTTCGAGTCCGCGCTTCCCGAGGAGGTGGCCGGCCCCTACCGGGCCGCGCTGACCAAGCTCCAGGAGGCGGCGCCGCCCATGCCGACCCGGACCGTGCATGCGGTGCTCGAGGAGCGCCTCGGCGAGGGCTGGCACGAGCTGTTCCTGGAGTTCGAGGACAAGCCCGCCGCGGCGGCCTCGATCGGCCAGGTCCACCGAGGGGTGTGGCACGACGGCCGAGAGGTGGCCGTCAAGGTGCAGTACCCGGGCGCCGGCGAGGCCCTGCTGTCGGATCTGAACCAGCTGAGCCGCTTCTCCCGCCTGCTCGGCCCGCTGATTCCCGGCATGGACATCAAGCCCCTGATCACAGAGCTGAAGGACCGCGTCTCGGAGGAGCTGGACTACGGTCTGGAAGCCCAGGCCCAGCAGGCCCACGCGGAGGAGTTCACGGACGACCCGGACGTGGTCGTGCCGCAGGTGGTGCACCAGTCCGACCAGGTCCTGGTCACCGAGTGGATGGACGGCATCCCACTGTCGGAGATCATCTCGGACGGTACCCAGGAGCAGCGCGACCGTGCCGGTCAGCTTCTGGCCCGCTTCCTCTTCTCCGGGCCCGCCCGGACGGGCCTGCTGCACGCCGACCCCCACCCGGGCAACTTCCGGCTCCTGCCCGGCGGCCCGGAAGGGGAGGACGACTGGCGCCTGGGCGTGCTGGACTTCGGCACGGTCGACCGGCTCCCGGGTGGCCTCCCGGCCACCATCGGCGAGTCCCTGCGGATGACGCTCGACGGTGAGGCCGAGGCGGTCTACGAGCTTCTCTGCGCGGAAGGGTTCGTCAAGGAGACCATAGAGCTGGACCCGGACGCCGTCATGGACTACCTGCTGCCGATCATCGAGCCGGCCCAGGTCGAGGAGTTCACCTTCACCCGGGGCTGGATGCGCAGCCAGGCGGCGCGGGTCGCCGACCCCCGTTCCCCGGCCTACCAGCTCGGCAAGCAGCTCAACCTGCCCCCGTCCTATCTGCTGATCCACCGGGTGACGCTGAGCACGATCGGCGTGCTGTGCCAGCTGGGGGCGACGGTGCGGCTGCGCGATGAGCTGGAGGAGTGGCTGCCGGGGTTCGTCCCGGAAGATCCGGCGGACGGCGAGGAGGCGGTGGCTCAGGCCTGATTGCCACTGGCGGGCTTCACCACCAGTCCGAGTCGAGACGCCCCTCGATGGATCTGAGGTTCTCCCGGGAGCAGGCCTCGCAGTAATGGCGAAGGGCGCCGTCCTCCACGGAATACGTCCAGGTGAGGGGTGGGCCTTCGGTCAGCACCTCGGCCGATGTGCCGCAACGCGCGCAGGCGAAGCGCCGCGGTTCCGCGGCGGGACCGTTGTCACTGCCTCCTGGAGGACTCGTCACCCGGCGACGATATCTCCGCACCCGGCAACGCGGCAGGCACAACGCCCGGGGCCCACACCACATGGGCTTGACGGGCGCCAAGCCCCGGGTTCGATCAGCGCACCACCCGGCCTGGCGGGCACCGCACCCCCGCCCGGCGGGCACCGCACCCCCGCCCGGCGGGCATCCACCCCTGCCCGGCGGGCATCCACACGCAGACCAGGTAGGCGCCGTGCGTGCGCTCTGTCGGGCGGACAACGCGCCGCGGGGGCCGGTCCGTTCGGTACGGATCGGCCCCCGCGGTGAGAGGTCGGCGGCGGCAGCCCGGTCTCCTGGGCCGGGCAGCCCCGCTTCAGGCGCAGCGGATTACTGCATGACCGCCATGGCGAGCGCCCGGCGGGCACGCAGTGAGGCGCGCTCCGCCCTGCGCTGCATCCGGCGGGCGGACGCCAGGCGCACGGCCAGGCGATCCCGCTCCGCCTCTTGCAGTCGCTCGCGCATATGCGCACGGGCCATGGCTTCTGGGATGAGTTGCATTTCTCGGGTCCTGTTCTGACGCGAGTCCTTCGCGCCGCTGATGGTGAAGTCTTGGGTCGCCGAGCCGGCGGGCTCGTCAGTGGACGGCTTCATCGGGGCCTGCTTCTGGGGGTCGTGCGTGAAGGGACGGTCGATCGTTCCTGCGGTGTTCATGCCGTGACCGGGTTCTTGCGCGGGCGGCCACGCGGCCGCTTCCGGGCGACGACGACACCCTGGACGAACAGCTCGCCACCCCAGACGCCCCAGGGCTCACGCCGCTCCTTGGCACCGGCGAGGCAGGCCTCGACCAGCGGGCAGGTGCGGCAGAGGGACTTGGCGTACTCGACGTCCGCGGGCGACTCGGCGAAGAAGACCTCCGGGTCGTAGGAACGGCACGGGACGGGTACGCCGAGGTTCTCGATGGCGTCGTCGAGCGCGGTGAGCGCGGTGAGCGGGGTCAAGGCGGGGTCCTCCGTGGAGCCGGGCTTGGGGATCGTGTCGGAAGGCGGTACGGACGGGGCGTGCGCTTCGAGTTGCACGGTTCGTCTTCCTCGTCAGGTCGTTCCGGCCTGTTGGCCGGGGGGTGGTGGTACCGGGTTCTTTTCTTGTCCCGAGGCTCCTTCGGTCCGTCATCCCTGGTCAGGGACAAACAGAAGGGCCGCGGATCCCGGATGGGGTTCCGCGGCCCTGAAGGCGCCGGCCTGATCGACGATCAGGCTGGATCACTCCAGGGTTCTGGCCCACGGAAGGCCCACATCTGGTGGTGCTGCGTCGTCTGCTTCCGGAATCCGGCACCGGTCGCCGTAAAGGCATAGGCCTGTGCCTGTGCCGTTACTGCCGCTTCCAGTGCCTTGGTCGGTCGCTCATTGCGCTCACGGACGGGAAGGCCCGCGGGAGCAACGGAGGAGGACGCCGGGAGGACGGCACGAATGCCGGACAGACCGGTGCCCAGGTGCGAAACGCCGAGCATGCACGCGGAGACGGCCGAGCGATCGGTCATTTTCACGATGCTGACGGAGCTGGTGTTGATGCTGATCACTGGACTCGCCTCCTCTCGGCGTCTTGGGGGACTGGGTGAACCAGTCCGACGGATATGCAAGTACAACACGGAATCAGGGCCTCCGAGAAGGCCGCTGCTCTCGTGCCTAAGAACCTATGGGGATTGCTGGGGCATGCGCAAACTATTTTTTCGACGAGTTCGTGTCAGTCCTGATCCGTGCTCTCCGCGCCTGACTGGCCTGCGCAGATGGCCAGTACGTCGGCCCCGTAGCGGGTGAGCTTGCGCATCCCGACGCCCGGGATGCGGGCGAGCTCGCGCTCGTCGTCGGGGGCGGACTCGGCGATCGCCATCAGAGTCCTGTCCGTGAACACGCAAAATGCGGGCTGGCCACTGCTGCGCGCCTGATCGGCTCGCCACTCGCGCAGCCGCTCGTACAGGCCCTCGTTCATGTCGGAGGGGCAGTCGTCGCAGCGCATCAGCTTCATCTCGCCCGGGTCGGTCAGCGTGCGACCGCAGACCCGGCAGCGGGCGGGAACTCTTTGGGTCCGCCTCGGGGCGGAATCCCTGGTTCCGGAAATACCGCGCTCGATTCCGCCTGCCCCACCGGAGGTGGCGCGGCCCGTGGTGGCCGTGGAACCCGGGCGCAGTCCGTCGAGGAAGCGACTGGGACGGCGGTTGGGGCGGCCGCCGGGCGAGCGGGAGAGCGCCCAGGAGACATGGAGGTGTTCGCGCGCGCGGGTGACACCGACATAGAGGAGCCGTCGCTCCTCCTCGATCTGTTCGTCCGTCTTCGCGTAGGTGATCGGCATCATGCCCTCGGCCACACCCACCAGGAAGACGACGTCCCATTCCAGGCCCTTGGCCGAGTGCAGGGAGGCGAGGGTGACGCCCTGCACGGTGGGGGCGTGCTGGGCGTTCGCCCGTTCGTCGAGTTCGGCGACGAGGTCGGCCAGGGTGGCGCCCGGTTTGGCGGCGGCGAAGTCCTGGGCCAGGTTCACCAGGGCGGCCAGGGATTCCCAGCGCTCTCTCACGGCACCGGAGCCGGCCGGTGGCTGGATCGTCCAGCCCTCTCCCGACAGGACGGCGCGCACCTGCGAGGGCAGGTCGACGACATCGTCGAGAAGGGAGTCGTTGCCGCCGAAGCGGGCCGCGCCGCGCAGGGCGATGCCCGCCTTGCGTACCTCCGGACGGTCGAAGAACCGCTCGGCGCCGCGCAGCTGGTAGGGCACCGCGGCGTCGGCGAGGGCCTGCTCATAGGTCTCGGACTGCGCGTTCGTACGGAAGAGGATCGCGATCTCGGAGGCCGGGACCCCGGAGTCGATGAGCTCCCGGATCCGGCGGGCCGCGCCTTCCGCTTCGGCGGGCTCGTCGGTGTACTCGGAGTAGACCGGCTCGGGCCCCGCACCGCGTTGGGAGACGAGCTCCAGGCGGTGGTCGGCGGCCCGGCCCCGGGCCTGGGCGAGCAGGCCGTTGGCCAGGTGGACGACCTGGGGGGTGGAGCGGTAGTCGCGGACCAGCTTGACCACGGTGGCACCGGGGTGGCGGGTGCGGAAGTCGAGCAGGTGGTCGGGGGTGGCTCCGGTGAAGGAGTAGATCGTCTGGCTGGCGTCGCCGACCACACACAGGCTGTCCCGTTCACCCAGCCACAGTTCGAGCAGACGCTGCTGGAGGGGGCTGACGTCCTGGTACTCGTCGACCACGAAGTGCTGATACTGAGCGCGGATCTGCTCCGCGATGTCGTGCCGGTCCTGCAGGACGGCCACGGTCAGCAGCAGCACGTCCTCGAAGTCGATGACGGACCGCTCGCGCTTGACGTCCTCGTAGGCGGCGTAGAGCTGGGCGATCTCGGCGGGGTCGCGGGGGGACTCACGACCGGCCTTGGCGGCGGCGGGCGCGTAGTCGGCGGGTACGGTCTGGGTGACCTTGGACCATTCGATCTCGGCGGTGACATCCCGCAGCTCGCCACGGTCGAGCCGGATGCGGCAGGCCGCCGCCGCGTCGGCGACGAGCTGGATCTTGCGGTCGACGAGCCGGGGCATGGAGCCACCGATCGCTTTCGGCCAGAAGTACTGGAGCTGGCGCAGGGCGGCCGAGTGGAACGTACGCGCCTGGACGCCGGCGGCGCCGAGCTGGCGCAGCCGGCCGCGCATCTCTCCGGCGGCGCGGGCGGTGAAGGTGACGGCGAGGACGCTGGAGGGGTGGAGGATGCCCGCGCGCACTCCGTAGGCGATGCGGTGGGTGATCGCCCGGGTCTTGCCCGTGCCCGCGCCCGCCAGGACGCACACCGGACCGTGCAGGGCCGTGGCCACCTCGCGCTGCTCGGGGTCGAGCCCTTCGAGCACGGCGTCGGCGGAGTCCGGTACCTGCGGGAACAGGGTGGAGTGCGTTGCTGCTGTCACACCGCCATGCTGCCAGGTCGCGCGAGACGGCTGCGCCGGTTGTCCACAGGCAGGCACCGATAGTCGTACCAATGCGGCAGGCGTCACGTCGGGCTGGGCCCGAGGGCCGGGAATGGTGGACCTTTCACATACGTTCCACCACTGCGACCACCCGCCCCGAGCCACCGAAGGAGCACGAGAGACATGCTGGGCACTGTGACGATGTACAGCACCACGTGGTGCGGCTACTGCCGCCGGCTGAAGAGCCAGATGGACCGCGAGGGCATCGCGTACACCGAGATCAACATCGAGCAGGACCCGGAGTCCGCCGCGTTCGTGGAGAAGGCGAATGGCGGAAACCAGACGGTGCCCACCGTTCTGTTCCCGGACGGCTCGACGCTCACGAACCCCTCGCTGGCTCAGGTGAAGCAGAAGATCGGCGCGTAGTCGCCGTGTGCTGATGCGGGGAAGGCGGCTCCTGAGGCAGCTCGGGGGCCGCCTTCTCTCATGCCGACGACGACCGTGCTGACGAGGTCACACGACGCTCCGCGTCGGGAGCGGCTTGCCGTACCAGAGCTCGATCAGGCGCGCCGCGATCGAGATGCCGTAGGGCGGGAGCACCTCGCCGGACTCGAAGGCGGCGTGCAGCTCCTCGCGGGAGAACCAGCGGGCCTCGTGGATCTCGTCGCCGTCGACCTCGATCTCGGTCGAGGTGGCCCGGGCCATGAAGCCCAGCATGAGGCTGGACGGGAAGGGCCAGGGCTGGCTGGCGACGTACTCGACCTGGCCGACACTGATGCCGACCTCCTCGTGGACCTCGCGGCGCACCGACTGCTCGATGGCCTCGCCGGGCTCGACGAAGCCCGCCAGCGTCGAGAAGCGGCCCTCGGGCCAGTGGACCTGGCGGCCGAGCAGGATGCGGTCGTCCTCGTCCGTCACGGCCATGATCACGGCGGGGTCCGTGCGCGGGTAGTGCTCCGCGCCGCAGGCCTGGCAGCGGCGGATGTGTCCGGCGGCGGCGATGACGGTGCGCTCGCCGCAGCGCGAGCAGAAACGGTGCGTGCGCTGCCAGTTCTCCAGTCCCACCGCGTGCACCATCAGGCCCACGTCGCGGGCCGACAGCAGGGCGCCCGCCTCGCGCAGGCCGGCCGGGCGCGCGGACTGGTCCATCCGTCCGGGCAGGGAGTCCTTCTGGAGGGCGAAGTAGCTGACACCCTCCTCGTCGATACCGAGGAAGTAGCGGTGTGCCTCGGTGAGGGGAGCTTCGAAGGAGGGGGTCATGACGAGTTCGGTACGCCCGTCCGCCGTCTCGTCGATGAGGACCTGCCCGCCGGAGACCACGAAGCAGCGCGTCGTGGGGTGGCTCCACGCCGCCGCGAGCCAGGCCTCGTCGAGCCGGTGGTGGGCGGCCCGGTCGATGCCGCTCGGGGCGGTGAGCGAGATGGGGCGGTCGGCGTTGTGGTCGGTCCAGGTGGTCACGGGTGCTTCCAACTCCCCGGTGGGACGGTCGGGTTCGGCGGGCGGTTCAGCGGGACGTACGGCGGGGGCGACCGGGTCCGGCGGGCTCGGGCGGTGCGGGGCGGCGTTTCCAGTGTGCCCCGCGCGCGTGGCCGGCCCGGACGGAACGGGACGCTCAGGGCTCATGACGCCAGTTCTCGGCGAGGTCACCCCACAGGTACGCGGTGGTCTCGACGCCCTTGAGGAGCAGGTCGAGTTCGACTTTCTCGTTCGGGGCGTGCCAGCCGTCCGAGGGGACGGAGATGCCCAGGAACAGCACCGGGGCGCCGAGGACGTCCTGGAGGTCGGCAGCCGGGCCGGAGCCGCCCTCGCGCGTGAAGCGGACCGGCTGCTCGAAGGCACGGCCCATGGCACGGGTGACCGACTGGAGGGCGGGGTGGTCCAGCGGTGTCAGGCACGGGCGCGTGGCTCCGCTGAAGGTGATGTCGCAGCGGATGCCGGGCGGCACCTGCTGCTCGGCCCAGGCGCGGACCGCCTTCTCCACATGGCCGGGGTCCTGGCCCGCCACCAGGCGGAAGGACAGCTTCACCATGGCGGAGGTGGGGATGATCGTCTTGCTGCCGGGACCCTGGTAGCCGCCGCCGATGCCGTTGACCTCCGCGGTGGGCCGGGCCCAGATCCGCTCCAGGGTGGTGTAGCCGGCCTCCCCCCGGGTGGCGTTCGACTTCGCGGTGCGCAGCCACTGCTGCTCGTCGAAGGGCAGCTCGGCGAAGAGTTCGCGTTCGCGGTCGGTGAGTTCGACCACGCCGTCGTAGAAACCGGGGATCGCCACCCGCGCGTTCTCGTCGTGCAGGGCGGCGACCAGGCGGGCCACGGCCGTCGCGGGGTTGGGCACCGCGCCGCCGAAGGAGCCGGAGTGGATGTCCTGGTCGGGGCCGTACAGGCGTATCTCGCACTCGGCGAGGCCACGCATGCCGGTGCACACCGTGGGGGTGTCCTCGGACCACATGCCGGTGTCGGAGACGATCACGGCGTCGGCGGCGAGCCGCTCGGCGTGCTGCTCGACCAGGGCACGGAAGTGCGGCGAGCCGGACTCCTCCTCGCCCTCGACGATCACCTTGAGGTGCACGGCCGGGGTGCTGCGCCCGGTGGCGGCGAGGTGGGCGCGGACGCCCAGGGTGTGGAAGAACACCTGGCCCTTGTCGTCGGCCGCCCCGCGCGCGTAGAGGCGGTTGCCGCGCACGACCGGCTCGAAGGGCTCGCTGTCCCAGCCGTCCTCCCGGGCGGCGGGCTGCACGTCGTGGTGGCCGTAGACCAGCACCGTGGGCGCCTGCGGGTCGTCACAGGGCCACTCGGCGAAGACCGCGGGGGCGCCCGGGGTCGGCCAGACCTCGACTGTCGGGAAGCCGGTCTCCTTCAGCTTGGCGGCGAGCCAGTCGGCGCTGCGTCGTACGTCGGAGGCGTGGTCCGGCTGGGCGGACACCGACGGGATGCGCAGCCACTCGGCGAGGTCGTCGAGGAAGGCGGCGCGGTGCTGCTGGATGTACGTACGGACGACGCTGTCCGGGGTCTGGCTCATGGTCACGAGCCTATCGGCCCGCACGGACGTCCTCGGAGTGCGGTTCCTCACCGGACCCCGCCCCCGTCCGCGCGCTGGTCCGGGCACCCGCCTCCCCGTCGGACGGGTCCTCCAGCAGCAGCCGCTCCAGGGCGGCGCGGTCCGGCAGCTCCGGGCGCACGACCTCCCCGCTGCGCACATACAGGAAAGCGGCCGTGACCGACTCCGGCGGCACGCCCCGCTGCTCGGCCCAGGCCACACGGTAGACGGCGAGCTGGAGCGGGTCGGCGGTGCGGGAACGGTTGGTCTTCCAGTCGACGATCTCGTACGTCGCCTCGTCCCCGGCGCCCTCCTTGTAGACGGCGTCGATGCGGCCCCGGACGATGCGGCCGGCGATCTCGAGCTGGAAGGGGGCCTCCACCCGGTAGGGCGTGCGGTGCGCGTACGGGGTGCGCTCGAAGGCGTCCTTGAGGGCCTCCAGGTCCTGTTCGTCGGCGATCTCGGCCTCGCTGCCGGGCAGTTCCTCCGGTTCCAGCAGGGGCAGCATGAGCTCTTCGAAGCGGGCCTCGACCCAGGCGTGGAAGCGGGTGCCGCGGCGGGCCGCGGGCTGGGGCGGGCGGGGCATGGGGCGGGCCAGCTCCTGGGCCAGGCCGTCCGGGTCGGCGGCAAGGCGCAGCAGCTGGGACGCCGAGAGCGACGCGGGGAGGGGGACGTCGGTGACGCTGTCGCGGGCGCGCAGGAGTTCGCCGGTGAGGGCGTCGAGGTCGCGGTCCCAGGAGGCGATCGTGCGGGCTTCCTCCGGAGTGAGGTGTGGGTGTTCCCGGCGGCGGGGGTCGGGGTGCTCGGGGGCCTTGGGGTGGGGGCGTGCGGCCTGGGGCTCCGGTGGCGCCGCCTGGTGGGGGACGGTGGGGCGGGCCGCAGTCCGGGCGTGACCGCCCGCCGGGTCTTCCGCGGAGGCACTTCCGTGAAGGTCCTCTGCGGCGGAATTCTCACCGAGGGGGGCCTCGTCGAAGGGCTCCTCGTCGAACGGGTCCGGTTCGTCGTGCAGAGGTCCTTCGTATGGAGGCTCGTCGTCCTCGGGGGGCGGCGGCCACTCCGGATCGACGAGGTCGTCCGGGTCGTGCGTGACCGCGGGATGCCCGTCCTCCCGGGACGCGAGGTCCTCCAGGTGGGCCAGGACGGTCTCGGCGGCCGCGCGGCGGCGGGCCAGGGCCGTCTCGTCCAGGGGCAGGGGCCATACCTGGTCGGCCGTGGCCCGGTGCAGGGCAGGGTTCTCCTCGTCCTCGGGGGGTTCGTCCGCCCAGGCCTCGATCTCGCCGTACCCGGCCTCGCAGTGCTCGTAGAGGGCTTGGAGGAAGGCGGACGGTCCGCGGCGCTTCTTCTGGGTCGGGCCCCACCAGTGGCCGGAACCCAGGAGGAGGGAGCGGGGCCGCGTGAACGTGACGTAGCCGAGGCGGAGTTCCTCGGTGTGCTGGTGGTCCTTCATGGCCTCGTGGAAGGCCTTCAGGCCCTTGGCGTCCCAGGACGCCACGTCGGGCAGGGTGTCGGCGTCGCCGCGCAGTTCGTGCGGCAGGACCTTGCCCTGGGAGGTCCACTTCTCGCGGCCCTGGCTGCTGGGGAAGGTGCCGGTGACCAGGCCTGGGACGACCACGACGTCCCACTCCAGGCCCTTGGACTTGTGGGCGGTGAGCACCTTCACGGTGTTGTCGCCGCCCGGGAGGGCGTTGTCGAGCCCCTTCTCGTACTGGGCGGCCGTACGCAGGAAGCCGAGGAAGGCGAGCAGGGTGGCCTCGTTGTCGCCGGCGGCGAAGGAGGCGGCGACGTCCAGGAAGTTGGACAGGGTCTCGCGGCGGCGTGCGGCCAGGGCGTGCGGGGACGCCGACAGCTCCACCTCCAGACCGGTGACGGCGAGGACGCGGTGCAGGACGTCCATCAGCGGGTCGGCCAGGGAGCGGCGCAGCTCGCGCAGTTCGGTGGCGAGCCGCGCGAAGCGCACGCGCGCGTCGGGCGAGAACGGCAGTCCGTCGTCGTCCCCTCGGCCGTCCAGCGGGGTCTCGAGGAACGTGTCGAGGGCGTCCGCGAGGGAGATCACCTCGGACGGGTCGACCCCTTCGACGGCCTCGGCGAGGCGGCGGTCCTGGTCGTCCTCGTCCGCCACACGCGCGTGGGCCACGAGGAGCCGGGCACGCCGCCCCAAGAGGGCGAGGTCGCGCGGGCCGATGCGCCAGCGCGGGCCGGTGAGCAGGCGCACCAGGGAGGCGTTGGCGCCGGGGTCCTGGAGGACCTCGCAGACGGCGACGAGGTCGGCGATCTCGGGCAGGTGCAGCAACCCGGAAAGGCCGACGACCTCGACCGGGATGTCCCGCGCGACCAGGGCGCCCTGGATCTCGGCGAAGTCGGTCGCCGTGCGGCACAGGACGGCGATCTCGCCCGGTGCCGTCCCGGTCCGCACGAGGTGGGCGACGGAGTCGGCGGCCCAGTCGATCTCCTCGGCGTGGGTGCGCAGCAGGGCGCAGCGGACCGTGCCGTCGCGTTCGGCGCCGGGGGCGGGGCGGAGGGCCTCCACGCCCGCGTGCAGGGCGCGCAGGGGCTCTGCGAGGCCGTTGGCGAGGTCGAGCAGGCGGCCACCGCTGCGGCGGTTCTCGCTGAGCGCCTGGCGGGTCGCGGGGCGGCCGTCGGCGTGGGCGAAGTGCTCGGGGAAGTCGTCGAGGTTGGCGACGGAGGCGCCGCGCCAGCCGTAGATCGCCTGGCAGGGGTCGCCGACGGCGGTGACCGGGTGGCCGGTGCCCTCGCCGAACAGGCCTGCCAGGAGGACACGTTGGGCGACCGAAGTGTCCTGGTACTCGTCGAGCAGGACCACCCGGAACTCGTCGCGCAGGAGGCGGCCCACCTCGGGGACCCCTGCGAGCCGGGCGGACAGGGCGATCTGGTCGCCGAAGTCGAGCAGATCCCGCTCGCGTTTGACGGCCCGGTAGCGGGTGACCAGCTCGGCGAGTTCACGCCGGGCGGCGGCCGCGTCGGGAACCTTGCGCAGGTCGGCGTTGCTGAGCTTGGCGCCCCGCAGCGTCAGCAGCAGTTCGGCGTCGTACGCGCGCAGTGCCTCCGGGCGTACGAGGTGCTCGGCCAGTTCGGCGTCGAGGGCGAGGAGGTCGCCGACCAGGTCGGGAAAGGAGCGGGTCAGGGCCGGGTAGGGCCCCGGGGCCTCGCGCAGAACACGCGCGGCGAGCTGGAAGCGGGTGGCGTCGGCGAGCAGCCGGGACGTGGGCTCGAGACCGATGCGCAGGCCGTGGTCGGTCAGCAGGCGGCCCGCGAAGGAGTGGTACGTGGAGATCACCGGCTCGCCCGGTGGGTTGTCCGGGTCGATGGCGTCCGGGTCGGTCACGCCGGCCTTCACCAGCGCCTTGCGGACGCGCTCGGCGAGTTCGGCGGCGGCCTTGTTGGTGAAGGTGAGGCCGAGCACCTGCTCGGGGGCGACCTGGCCGGTGCCGACCAGCCACACCACGCGTGCCGCCATCACCGTCGTCTTGCCCGAGCCGGCTCCGGCCACGATCACCTGCGGGGCGGGCGGCGCGGTGATGCAGGCCGTCTGCTCCGGGGTGAACGGGATGCCGAGGAGCTCCTTGAGCTGTTCGGGATCGGTGATGCGGGCGGGCACATCGAAAGGCTAGCGGCGGCCACTGACAGTGCCGGCCGCATCCACCTTCGGGGGAGGAAGAAGCGCAGGTCAGCACAGGTGGTGCGATACCTCACTCGACGACGTGACGCCCCTCCTGGCGCGCGCTGCACGAGGCCCGGAACGCGCAGTGCGTGCAGTGCTGCCCGGCGGTCGGTGTGAAGCGTTCGTCGAGGACCTTGCCGGCGGCGGTGGCGAGCAGGTCGCCGACCCACTCCCCCTCCAGCGGCTCCTGGGCCTGCACCTTGGGCAGGTCCTCGCCGCCGTCGCGCTTGGCCGCCCCCTGCCGGAGGTGGACGAGTTCGGCGCCGCCCGGTTCGGGACGTACGCCGTCGAAGGCCTCGTCGACGGCGCCCTCGCGGACGGCCAGCTGGTAGACGGCGAGCTGCGGGTGGCGCTCCACCTCTTTGGAACTGGGCGCCTGCTTGCCGGTTTTGAAGTCGACCACGTAGGCGCGGCCGTCACCGTCCGCCTCGACCCGGTCCATCTGGCCGCGGATGCGCACCTGGTAGTCGCCCGCTTCGAGGGTGACGTCGAAGTCGTGCTCGCTGGCCACGGGGGTGCGGCCGGTGCGGTTCATGACGTGCCACTGCAGGAACCGTTCGAGCGCCACGCGCGCGTTGTCCTTCTCCTGGGCCGACTTCCACGGCGCGTCGAAGGCCAGCGCGTTCCACACGGAGTCGAGGCGTTCCATGAGGACGCCGAGGTCGGCCGGGGTGTGCCCGGAGGCGACCTCGTCGGCGAGGACGTGCACCACGTTGCCGAAGCCCTGGGCGGCCGTCGCGGGCGCGTCGGCCTTCACCTCGCGGCCCAGGAACCACTGCAGGGCGCAGGTGTTGGCGAGCTGGTCGAGGGCGCTGCCGGAGAGCACGACCGGCTGGTCGCGGTCGCGCAGCGGCACCTTGGACTCGGTCGGCTCGAACATGCCCCACCAGCGGTAGGGGTGCGCGGACGGCACCAGGGGGCGGCCCTCCTCGTCGGCAAGGGCGGCGAGCCGGGCCAGGCGGTGTGCGGCGGCCTCCCGGAGAGCGTCGGAGACGCGCGGGTCGACCGTGGTGGCGCGCAGTTCGGCGACGAGTGCGGCGACGGACAGCGGGCGGCGGGGGCGGCCCGAGACGTCCTTGGGTTCGACGCCGAGTTCTGTCAGGAAGCGGGAAGGCTGGTCGCCGTCGTCCGCGGGGGCCTTGACCGCGGTGACGACGAGGCGTTCACGCGCGCGCGTGGCGGCCACGTAGAACAGGCGGCGCTCCTCGGCGAGCAGCGCGCCGGGGGTGAGGGGTTCGGCGAGTCCGTCGCGCCCGATGCGGTCGGCCTCCAGGAGGGAGCCGCGGCGGCGCAGGTCGGGCCACAGGCCCTCCTGGACGCCCGCGACGACCACCAGGCGCCACTGAAGGCCCTTGGAGCGGTGCGCGGTCATCAGACGGACGGCGTCGGGGCGTACGGCACGCCGCGTGAGGGTGTCGGCGGCGATGTCCTCGGCGTCGATCTCCGCCAGGAAGTTGAGCGTGCCCCGGCCGCCGGTGCGTTCCTCGGCGCGGGCCGCGGTGGCGAACAGCGCGCACACGGCGTCCAGGTCGCGGTCGGCGTTGCGCCCGGCGGCGCCGCCCCGGCGTGCGGCCCGCTCCAGCCGCGCGGGCCATGGCGTGCCTTCCCACAGGTCCCACAGCGCCTCCTCGGCCGTACCACCGCCGGCCAGTCGCTCGCGGGCCTTGCGCAGCAGCGCGCCGAGGCGCTGGGCGCCACGCGCGTACGTGGGGTCGTGCACCGCGAGTCGCTCCGGTTCGGCGAGCGCCTGTGCGAGCAGCACGTCGGAGGGCGGCGGCAGCGGGTTGCCGGCGGCGCGCTCCTCGTCGCGCAGGGCACGGCCGAGGCGGCGCAGGTCGGCGGCGTCCATGCTCGCCAGGGGGGAGGTCAGGAGGGTGAGGGCGGTTTCGGTGTCGAGCCAGCAGGTGCCCCGCTGCACGGAAGGGGCGACCTCGGAGGAGGGGCCCTGCTCGGGCTCCACGGGTTCGGCAGACGCATCCCGCTCGGCGGCCTGAGGCTCGGCAGACGCATCCCGTTCGGCCTCCGCGGACTCAGGAGACGTATCCCGTTCGGCCTCCGCGGGCTCGGGAGACACATCGGCGGCATGAGACTCGGGAGACACATCACCCTCGGCCTCCGCGGGCTCGGCAGACGCATCCCGCTCGGCGGCCTGAGGCTCCTCGACGAATCCCGCCTCCGCCGCGGCCACCGCCCGCAGCGCCGTCAGCAGTGGTGCCACCGCCGGTTCCTGCCGCAGGGGCAGATCGTCACCGTCGACGTCCACGGGGACACCCGCCGCCGAGAGGGCGCGGCGGAGCGTCGGGATGGTGCGGGAACCGGCGCGCACCAGGACGGCCATGTCGCTCCAGGGAACGCCGTCCTCCAGGTGTGCCCTGCGGAGGATGTCGGCGATGTTGTCCAGCTCCGTCCCCGACGTCGGGTACGTGTACACCTCGACGCGGCCCCCGTCCCGCACCGGGGCGAGTTCGCGATGGGCGCGGACCTTCTCGGCGGGCAGGCGGGTCAGGGGCATGCGTTGGGTGAGGAGGCGGGTGGCGGCCAGCAGGCCGGCACCGGAGCGGCGGGACGTACGCAGCACCGAGACGGGGGCCGGGCGGCCGTCCGCGCGCGGGAAGGCGTGCGGGAAGTCCAGGATGCCGTTCACGTCGGCCCCGCGGAACGCGTAGATCGACTGGTCGGGGTCACCGAAGGCGACGAGCGTGCGGCCGCCGCCGGCCAGGGCGTCCAGCAGCCGCACCTGGGCGGGATCCGTGTCCTGGTACTCGTCGACGTAGACGGCGTCGTACCGGGCGGCGAGCCACGCGGCGACCTCGGGGCGGCGGGCGAGGAGCACCGCGCGGTGGACGAGTTCCGCGTAGTCGATCACGCCCTGGAGGTCGAGCACGTCGAGGTACTCGGCGAGGAAGGCGGCCGCGGCGCGCCAGTCGGGCCGTCCCGTGCGGCGGGCGAAGGCGTCCAGGGCGTCGGGGCCGAGGCCCAGCTCACGGCTGCGGGCGAGGACCGCGCGGACCTCGTCGGCGAAGCCGCGGGTGGTCAGGCAGGCGCGCAGCTCGTCCGGCCAGCGCACATGCGCGAGCCCGAGCCGTTCCAGATCGAGCTGGCCCGCGAGCAGCTCCCGCACCGAGACGTCCTGCTCGGGGCCGGACAGCAGGCGCAGCGGCTCCACGAACAGGTCGCTGTCCTGGTGGGCGCGGACCAGGGCGTAGCAGAACGAGTGGAAGGTGGTCGCCTGGGGGGCGCGGGCGGCGCCGGTCCGCAGGGCCATGCGGTCGCGCAGTTCGACGGCCGCCCGGCGGCTGAACGTGAGCACCAGGACGCGCTCGGGGTCCCCGCCCCGGGCGACGCGCTCGGCCACGGACTCGACGAGGGTGGTGGTCTTGCCGGTGCCCGGACCTGCGAGGACGAGCAGCGGACCGGCCGTGTGGTCAACCACGGAGCGCTGCGAGGCGTCCAGAAGAGGGGGGTCCATGTGGGCAGGAGGGGTACGTACCAGTCGGTAGGCGCCACGGCTCCCCCGCCGCACCCGGGGGTGCGACAGGCCGCTGGTGGAGGAAGAGGAGCTCACGTGGTTCGCCGGTTCTGGTGGAAGTGCTGGGTGGCGGGCCACCGCGCGTGGCGGGCGGTGACCGCGGGGTGACGGGGGGACGCGCAGCCGACGCTACGCCGACGAGTGAGGCGGAAGCAGGGCTTCCCCTTCTTCCCACCGACCACTGGCGGCACTGGTGGCGCTCATGCCCCTCGTCTCACGAACGTACGTCATGTCCCCGGTGTGCCCCGATTCCCCCGTACGGATCACGGGTCACACGGGCGGCCGTCCGATGGCGGAAGCTGTCAGGTGTGACCCTCCGCGCGATGACCGCCGTCCCACCGCGCGCGTCTCATGTCGATGCGCGGCAGGTGGCCCTCGGCAGCGCGGCTCGCCTCCTTCAGGGGCGTGCCCTCCGCCCGGTAGTGGCCGAGGGCCCGTTGTTCGTGCCCCGGCAGCAGGACGCCGTCCGCACGGACGACCCGCCACCACGGAGCGGCTCCACCGTAGAGCGCCATCACACGGCCGACCTGGCGCGGACCGCCCTGTTCCAGCCACTCGGCGACGTCCCCGTAGGTCATGACACGACCCGGCGGGATCAGTTCGGCGACGTCGAGGACCCTCTCGGCGTACTCGGGCAGCGCCTGCGCGAGCTCGTCCTCGTACCGGCCCCCCTCAGGGCTCCTCTGCTCACTCATCCGCCCCATCCTGCCCCACCCCACCGACAACGGGCCGGGCGCGCTCCGGAGCGTTTCCCCCACCGGGCAGGGGCGCATCGGGCAGACTGTCCGCCCCCGCATGTGCACCCTGATTGCCCCATGTGCCGGTGCGGCATGCCACCATCGTGCGGGCGGTGACCGGTGATACGAGACCAAGAAGAGACGATGAAGCAGCAGGGTGCGCACCCCGACAACACGGAGGGCATCTCTGACGCTTCGTCGCGCCCTGGCACTCCGGACGACGGTCCGAAGGGGGCCGCGAAGAAGACACGCGCGGCCGCCGAGGAGCCCGACTTCGCGCACATCGACGAGGTGGAGGGCGACGAACCGCTGCTCCCCGCGCGCGTGCACCGCCCGTCCGACCTGATGCGTCTGCTGGTTGGTGTGCTCGCCGTCGCGGTCCTGATCGGGATCGCCGCGTTCGCGCACGGCACCACCTCGGGCCTCGAACAGGACATCAACAAGGGCACCGGGCAGGCACCCGACCTGCTCATCAAGATCGCGGGGCTGGCCTCCAGCATCGCCATCCTGCTGGTGCCGGTCGCCTTCGCCATCGAGCGGCTGATCAAGCGGGACGGGCTCCGCATCGCCGACGGCGTCCTCGCGGCGGTCCTCGCACACGGCGTGACCCTCGCCACGGACCTGTGGGTCGCCCGGGCCGCCCCCGACTCCATCCAGGAGGCGCTCACCCAGCCCTCCCCCGGCGATATCCACGCGCTGACCGACCCCGTGCACGGATACCTGGCCCCGGTCATCGCCTATATGACGGCTGTCGGCATGTCCCGCAGACCGAGATGGCGCGCGGTGCTGTGGGTCGTGCTGCTCCTCGACGCCTTCTCGATGCTCGTCACCGGGTACACGACCCCGTTCTCGATCATCCTGACCGTGCTGATCGGCTGGACTGTGGCCTACGGCACGCTGTACGCGGTCGGCTCGCCCAACGTCCGGCCCACGGGACAGACGCTGATGGCCGGCCTGCGGACCGTCGGCTTCCGCCCGGTCAGCGCGTCACGCGAGGACACCTCGGACAACCCGGACACCGGGGACCGGGGGCGGCGCTACTTCGTCACCCTCGAGGACGGCCCGCCCCTGGACGTGACGGTGGTCGACCGCGAGCAGCAGGCACAGGGCTTCTTCTACCGCGCGTGGCGCAACCTCACCCTGCGCGGCTTCGCCACCCGCAGCAGTCTCCAGTCGCTGCGGCAGGCCCTGGAGCAGGAGGCGCTGCTGGCGTACGCGGCCATCGCGGCCGGCGCCAACGCACCCAAGCTGATCGCCACCTCCGAGCTCGGCCCCGACGCGGTGATGCTCGTCTACGAGCACAGCGGCGCACGCACCCTCGACTCGCTGCCGGACGAGGAGATCACCGACGACCTGCTGCGCGACACCTGGCACCAGGTGAAGGCGCTGCAGTCACGGCGTATCGCGCATCGCAGGCTGGTGGGCGACGCGATCCTGGTGGATCGTTCCGGCACGGTGATCCTCACCGACCTGCGCGTCGGCGAGATCGCGGCCGGTGATCTACTGCTGCGCATGGACACCTCCCAGCTGCTGGTGACGCTCGGCCTCCGGGTGGGCGCCGAGCGGGCGGTGGCCTCGGCGGTGGGCGTGCTCGGTCCCGACGCGGTGGCGGACTGCCTGCCGATGCTCCAGCCCATCGCGCTCAGCCGCTCCACGCGCGCGACGCTGCGCAGACTGGCCCGGGAGCGTGCGCAGCGCGAGCGCGACGCGGTACTGGAGGCCTCCCGGCTGGCCAAGCAGGTCCGCTTGGAGGAGCACGCTGACGAGTCCGGGCCCGTCCTGGAGAAGCCCGACAAGAAGGCCGTACGGGCGGAGCAGCGGGCCGAGAAGCGGGCGATCGACGAAGCGCTGGAGGAGGCGCGCGAGGAGGACCTGCTCACGCAGATCCGGCATGCGGTGCTGCGGATCAGGCCGCAGGCACCCGTCGAGCCGGCGCGGCTGGAGCGGGTGCGTCCGCGCACGCTGATCAGTTTCATCGCCGGCGCGATCGGCGCGTACTTCCTGCTGACGCAGCTCACGCACATCGAGTTCGGGCCGCTCATCGCGAACGCCGAGTGGGGCTGGGTCGCCGCGGCCGTGCTGTTCTCGATGGGCAGTTACGTCGCCGCGGCGATGGCCCTGCTGGGATTCGTACCCGAGCGGGTGCCGTTCGTGCGGACCGTGGCGGCGCAGGTCGCCGGATCGTTCGTGAAGATCGTCGCCCCGGCGGCCGTCGGCGGTGTCGCGCTGAACACGCGCTTCCTGCAGCGCGCGGGAGTGCGGCCGGGGCTCGCGGTGGCGAGTGTCGGCGCGTCGCAGCTGTTCGGGCTCGGCTGCCACATCCTGATGCTGCTGTCCTTCGGCTATCTGACCGGCACCGAGAAGACGCCGTCGCTGTCGCCGTCCCGGACGGTCATCGCCGGCCTGCTGACGGTGGCGGTGCTCGTGCTCGTGGTGACCTCGGTGCCGTTCCTGCGGAAGTTCGTGGTCACGCGCGTGCGGTCGCTGTTCGCCGGTGTCGTGCCGCGCATGCTGGACGTGCTGCAGCGGCCGCAGAAGCTGGTCACGGGCATCGGCGGCATGCTGCTGCTGACGGCCTGCTTCGTGATGTGCCTGGACGCGTCGATCCGCGCGTTCGGCGACGACTCCACCTCGATCAGCATCGCCAGCGTCGCCGTCGTCTTCCTCGCGGGCAACGCCCTCGGGTCCGCGGCTCCGACACCGGGCGGTGTGGGCGCGGTCGAGGCGACCCTGACGGTCGGTCTGATCGCCGTGGGGCTCCCCAAGGAAGTCGCGGCACCGGCGGTCCTGCTGTTCCGTCTGCTGACGCTGTGGCTGCCCGTCCTGCCGGGCTGGCTGGCCTTCAACCACCTCTCACGCAAACAGGCCCTCTGACCGGACCGAGTCGGGCGCGGGTTCGCCGGTCCCTCTGACCTGCCGGTCCGGGCACGGGTTCGTCGGTCCCTCTTGCACGGCGGCCGGGCACGGGTTCGTCGGCCCGGCGATCAGGCCCTCTCGCCTCACCGAACCCTCCTACCTCGTACGGCACGCGTCCCGCGCGCCCCGTCCGGGACCGCCGCAGGATGGAACCATGCCAACGCTCCTCCGGCTGCGCGCCGCCGCCCTGACCGCCTCCGCCGTCCTGCTGTCCACCGTGCTGGCGGGCTGCGGCGACGACGCCAGGGACGAGGACGTGACGCGGCAGGAGCTGAGCTGGAAGGCCTGCCCGGCCCCGGACGAGGCCCAGGGCGGCGGCCCCTCGCCCACTCCCCTGCCGGACGACGGTGAGTGGCAGTGCGCGACCATGAAGGCCCCACTCGACTGGAGCGACCCCAAGGGCGACACGATCGGCCTCGAACTGATCAGAGTCAGGACCACCGGCACCGGGAACGAACGCATCGGCTCGCTCGTCTTCAACTTCGGCGGCCCCGGCAGCTCGGGGGTCGCCACGCTGCCCGCTTCCGCCGAGGACTACGAGAAGCTGCGCACCCGCTACGACCTGGTCAGCTTCGACCCGCGTGGGGTCGGCCGCAGCGCCCCCGTGATCTGCGAGAACGACCAGCAGCTCGACGCATACTTCCAGCAGGACGCCACGCCCGACGATGCCGCCGAACGCAGCCGGCTCGTGGACAGCACCAGAAGGTTCAACGACGCCTGCGAGCAGCATTCCGAGAAGGTCCTGCCCCATGTGCGCACCACTGACGCGGCCCGTGACCTGGACCTGATGCGCCAGGTCCTCGGCGACGACAGACTGCATTACTTCGGCTTCTCCTACGGCACCGAGCTCGGCGGCGTCTATGCCCATCTGTTCCCCAAGCGGGTCGGCCGTGTCGTGTTCGACGCCGTCGTAAACCCCACCCTGAACCCCGAACAGGGCTCGCTCGCGCAGGTCAAGGGCTTCCAGATCGCTCTCGAAAACTTCGCCGAGGATTGTGTGTCGAAGACCGAGGAGTGCCCCATCGGCGACAGCGCGCAGAACGTGACGGATCGCATCGCCACGCTGCTGAACGACCTCGAACACAGGCCGATTCCGGGCGTATTCCCACGCCAACTGACCCAGAGCGCGGCAACGAACGGCATCGTGCAAGCGCTGTACTCACAAGACTTGTGGGAGACCCTCACCGAGGGCCTGAAGCAGGCCTACGACGGTGACGGGAGCATCCTGATGCTGCTGTCCGACTCGCTGACCGGGCGCAGCGAGAACGGCGAGTACGACAACTCGACCGCCGCCAACACCGCAGTCAGCTGCGCAGATGCCAAACCGCGCTACGACACCTCAGACGTGGAGCGGAAGTTGCCCGAGTTCCGAGCGGCGTCACCCCTGTTCGGCGACTCCTGGGCCTGGGCCATGATCGGCTGCACCGACTGGGCCGTGGCGGGTGCGGCCGACCACCCGGACGTCAGCGCTCCGGGCTCGGCGCCCATCCTGGTCGTCGGCAACACCGGTGACCCGGCCACGCCGTACGAGGGCGCGAGGGCGATGGTGAACGCCCTGGGCAAGGGCGTCGGAGTCGAGCTCACCTACCGGGGTCAGGGTCACGGCGCCTATGACAGCAAGAACCCGTGTGTGCAGGGCGCGGTGAACGGTTATCTGCTGGACGGGAAGGTGCCGCCGACGGGGACCGTCTGCACCTGACACCCTCAGCACTCCGGGCAAACTCGCAGGTCAAAGGGTTATCCACAGGCTGAGACGGTCGAGGCGGGATGTGCCTACCATGGCCGGACCGCCATCCGCGGCACGAAGCGGACGGCCTGCGAGGGGGATGGGCAATGACACGCTTCGTTCGGTGGACCGCTCTGGCGGCCGCATCGGCCCTGCTGGTCGCGGGCTGCAGCGGCGGTCCGTCCGACGACGACAGGAGCGGGCTGTCCTGGGGGCGTTGCAAGGCCAGTGCAGACGGTCCAGCGCCGAGCAGCGACTGGCGGTGCGCGACGCTGAAGGTGCCGCTGGACTGGTCGAAGCCGGACGGCGAGACGATCGGTCTCGGGCTGATCCGCGCCAAGGCGCGTGGCGGCGACCGCGTCGGGTCGCTGCTGTTCAACTTCGGCGGCCCGGGTGCCTCGGGCGTGTCCATGATGCCGTCGTACGCCCCGACCGTCTCCTCACTGCGCGAGCGGTACGACCTGGTGAGCTGGGACCCCCGCGGCGTGGGTGCGAGCGAGGGGGTCCGCTGCCGAAGCGACAAGGAGATCCAGGCCGCCGAGTCGGTGGACCTCACCCCGGACACCCCAGCCGAGGAGACGGCGTACCTGGAGGACGCCACCGACTTCGGCAAGGGCTGCCAGAAGGACGCCGGGAAGCTCATGGCCCACGTCTCGACCGCCGACTCCGCCCGTGACATGGACCGCATCCGTGAAGTCCTCGGCGACAAGAGGATGAACTACTTCGGCATCTCCTACGGCACCGAGCTGGGCGGCACCTACGCGCACCTGTTCCCGAAGAAGGTGGGGCGCATGACGCTGGACGCGGTCGTGGACCCCGGGGCGGACACCGTGGGTCACGCCCGGAACCAGGCGAGGGGCTTCCAGCGCGCGCTGGGCTCTTACCTCGAGTCCACCGGCCAGGACCCTCAGGAGGGCTCGCGGAAGATCGCGGCCCTGTTGCGGCGGATCGACGCCCGCCCCCTCCCGGCGGGCGTGCCCGGGCGGAAGCTGACCCAGGCCCTCGCGGTGACCGGCATCATCCTGCCGCTGTACAGCAAGGACAGCTGGCCGACGCTGACGAGCGCCCTCGAGGCGGCCGAGCGGGGCGACGGCTCGGAGCTGCTGGTCCTCGCCGACCGCTACAACGAGCGTGCCCCGTCGGGGCGCTACGGCACGACGACCCACTCCCAGCGGGTCATATCGTGCCTGGACGACCGGCAGCGGCCGACGGTGGCCGAGACGAAGCGGCTGCTGCCCGGCTTCGAGAAGATCTCCCCGGCCTTCGGGGCGTTCCTCGGCTGGGACACGGCCGGCTGGTGCCACGACTGGCCGGTGCCCGGACAGCACGACACCCCGGAAGTGAGCGCCCACGGCGCGGCACCGGTCCTGGTGGTCGGCAACACCGGCGACCCGGCCACCCCGTACGAGGGCGCGCGCAGGATGGCCGACGAACTGGGCAAGGGGGTCGGAGTGCTGCTCACCTGGCGGGGCGAGGGGCATGGCGCGTACGGCAGCGGGAGCGACTGCGTCGACTCCACGGTGGACGCGTACCTGCTGGACGGTTCCGTGCCGAGGAACGGCAAGCTCTGCTCATGACGACGGCGGGGACTTCGGACACCCGTGGTGCCCGAAGCCCCCGCCGCTCGGGAAGGGAGGCCGGATACGGCTCAGTACACCGGCTTGGACGGCTCGATCTGGTTGACCCAGCCGATCACGCCACCGCCGACGTGCACCGCGTCCGAGAAGCCCGCGGACTTCAGCACCGCGAGGACTTCCGCACTGCGGACACCCGTCTTGCAGTGCAGGACGATCTTCTTGTCCTGCGGGAGGCTCTCCAGGGCGGTGCCCATGAGGAACTCGTTCTTGGGGATCAGCCGGGCGCCCGGGATGGAGACGATCTCGTACTCGTTCGGCTCACGGACGTCGATGATGTCGATGCTCTCGCCGTCGTCGATCCACTCCTTGAGCTGCTTGGGAGTGATCGTGGAGTCGGCGGCCGCCGCCTGGGCCTCCTCGGACACGACGCCGCAGAAGGCCTCGTAGTCGATGAGCTCGGTGACGGTCGGGTTCTCGCCGCAGACCGCGCAGTTCGGGTCCTTGCGGACCTTGACCTGGCGGTACTGCATCTCCAGGGCGTCGTAGATCATCAGTCGGCCGACCAGCGGGTCACCGATGCCGGCGAGCAGCTTGATGGCCTCGTTGACCTGGATGGAGCCGATGGACGCGCACAGCACGCCCAGGACGCCGCCCTCGGCGCAGGAGGGGACCATGCCGGGGGGCGGGGGCTCCGGGTACAGGCAGCGGTAGCAGGGGCCGTGCTCGGACCAGAAAACGGAGGCCTGGCCGTCGAAGCGGTAGATCGAGCCCCAGACGTACGGCTTGTTCAGCAGCACGCAAGCGTCGTTGACGAGGTAGCGGGTCGCGAAGTTGTCCGTGCCGTCGACGATCAGGTCGTACTGGCTGAAGATGTCCATCACGTTGTCGGCCTCGAGCCGCTCCTCGTGAAGGATCACGTTCACGTACGGGTTGATGCCCTTGACGCTGTCGCGTGCGGACTCGGCCTTGGGGCGGCCGATGTCAGCCTGGCTGTGGATGATCTGGCGCTGCAGGTTCGACTCGTCGACCTCGTCGAACTCCACGATGCCGAGGGTGCCGACGCCTGCGGCGGCCAGGTACATCAGCGCCGGCGAGCCCAGGCCGCCGGCGCCCACACACAGCACCTTGGCGTTCTTCAGCCGCTTCTGCCCGTCCATGCCCACGTCGGGGATGATCAGGTGGCGGGAGTACCTGCGGACCTCGTCTACGGTGAGCTCGGAAGCCGGCTCGACCAGGGGTGGCAGCGACACGGGGACTCCGTTGGTCGGTCAATCACTACGGTTGTTCTCCCCGTAACAGTGCCATGCGCTTTTTCATTCCGAGACACCTGTTCCGACACGCGAGACGAATTCGTCCCAGTAGCCGGGCATGGCCTCCCACGGGTCGGTGTGACCGCCCCCGTCCGTGTGGTCGGTGATCCAGACCGTCGCGGCGCCCTGCCAGCGGGCGATGCGCAGTGCCTCGGCCAGGTGGGGGCGTGGCACGTCGTGGACGAAGTGGCAGAAGCGCTCGGGCGCGTGGTCGGCGGTCCACTCGGCCACCTGCGACCAGCGGTAGTCGCTCCAGGGCCCGGAGAAGGTGACCAGTTGGTCGGCGAGCTCGACGTAGCCGGGGTGCGGGTGGATGCCGTGGCCGAGGACGATGTGGGCAGCGTCACGGATCACGCGGAGCGTGGCGACCATGCGGCGGATCTCGGGCAGCCCGGCGTGGTCGGCGGGGCAGCGCTCCAGGAGGAAGCCGTCGACCTGGTACCAGTCGACGAATCGGTGGGCGTCCGAGATCAGTTCGCCGAAGTTCCGGGTGCCGTACCGGGTGTCGAGGTGGCCGAGGAGGCGGATGCCCGCGTTGCGCAGGCGACCGGCCGCCGCCAGGCAGTGCGGGTCGGGGCGTGCGCCGGGACCGTCGGCCACATTGAGGACCACCCAGTGCAGCGGGGTGCCGGGGCGGGTCAGCTCGCCCCATTCGGTGGGGGCGAGGAGGGGGTGTGCGTAGCCGGGCACCCCGACGCCGGGGCGGAGTTCCGTGCCCGAGGTACTCCGCCGGGATCTGGTCAGATGCGGCATGCCGCCTCCATCCAGATGTCGGCGAGGGACTCCTCCAGGCCGATCCGGGGACGCCAGCCGAGCCGGTCGCGCGCGGTGCGCACGTCGGCCTGCTGCCAGCTGCCGCAGCCGTCCGGGTACGGGTACGCGACAGGGGGCGCGTGGTCCGGGTCGGGGCGGGGGTGGCCGATGGCCGTGCGCAGGGCGCCGGGCGGACCGTCGAGTTCGTGGAGGGCGCCGCCGTATCCGGCGACGCGGGCGAGGACCGCGGCGGCGTCGCGCAGACGCACTGCGCGGCCGGAGCCGATGTTGATGACGCCCTGCGCGGCGGAGAGCGAGGCGGCGTGGACGGCACGGGCCACGTCGCGGACGTCGACGAAGTCGCGCTGGGCGCCGAGCCCGCCGAGTTTCAGCTCGCCGTCGCCGGACTGCATGGCGCGGCGCATGGCCTCGGCGAGACGGCCCAGCGGGGAGCCGGCGGGGGTGCCGGGCCCGGCCGGTGAGAAGACGCGCAGGACGACGGCGTCCAGGCCCGAGCCGAGGACCAGCTCGGTGGCGGCGAGTTTGCTGACGCCGTACGGGCCGCCGGGCCGGGGCACCGCGTCCTCGGCAGTGGAGGAGCCGGGCTGGCTCGGGCCGTACTCCGCGCTGCAGCCGATCTGCACCAGCCGGGCTCCGCAGCCGCTGCGGCGCAGGGCCTCGCAGACGGTGGCAACGGCGACGGTGTTGTGGCGGGTGAGCTCGCGGGCCCCGCCGCGGGTGGCGCCGGCGCAGTTGACGACGACACCCGGGTGGACCGCGTCGAGGAAGCGGGTGAGGGCTCCGGGGCTGCCCGAGGCGAGGTCGAAGCGGACGTCGGCGTCGTCACCGCGGCCGAGGGCGGTGAGCTGCACGGCCGGGTCGGCGAGCAGGCGGTCGGCGACGAAGCGCCCGATGTAGCCGTTGGCTCCGATCAGCAGGACTCTCATCGCGCGGCTCCCCGTGTCGCCGGGGTTCCTGGGTGGGTGGTCATGCGGGTTCTCCTCGAGGCGGAAAGGAAGGGAGGGAAGGGAAAGGAAGGGGTGGGACCGGGCGAAGGCCGCCTGCGGCGGGGCCGGTGTCGGTGGCGGTCACCGCGCGGGCTCCGACGGTGCGTGGGCCGAGGCCCGGGTGAGCTTGCGGGTCGTGTGGACCAGCAGGGCCAGGGCCGCGGCTCCGCAGGCGAGGGTGGGGACGCTGCCGGCGCCCCAGGTGGTGACGAGGGTTTCGACGGGGGTGGCCAGGAAGCCGAGGCCGGGGAGGCGGGAGGCGAAGACCGTGGCGAGGGCGACCGCCTCTGCCGTGGCCGTCGCGGTGAGGACCACGGCGGGGGCATAGGTGAAGCCGTGCGTGGTGAGGAGGCGGGCCAGGAACAGGAGCGCCCCCAGGGCGAGGGCCTGAGCGGAGGCCCCTGGCTCCCCGAGGACCGCCCCGCAGAGGGCGAGCAGGGCCGCGAGGGCACCCAGGAACAGGACGAACGTGCCGAGCAGGAGGGGGCGTACGGCGGCGGCGAAGTCCTCCAGGCCGCGGCTGGAGGCGAGTTTGCGGCGGGCGCGCACGGTGAGGAGGTGCGCGATCCAGGCGGTGGGCGCGCAGGCCAGGGCGAGAGCCAGGACGGGGGCGGCGGTGAGAGGCCAGGGGCCGTCGGGCGTGCCGGTGGGCAGGGCGTCGGGGCCTCCGGCGAGGGCGTTGCGGAGCAGCCCGTCGCCCAGGAGGGCGTAGAGGACGAGCCACAGGGTCCACGGGGCGGTCCTGCCGGAGGCCGCGCCGGGTCGTGGCCCGGGCCGGTCCGTGTCGGTCCTGCTCAGGGGCCCTCGGCGCAGGGCCGCACGGAGCCCCAGGGCCACGGTGAGGGCGCCCGTCGCGGCCGCGAACAGGCGCGGCCGGCCGTCGGTGAGGTGCACTGCGGTCACGGCGGCGGCGCACAGCGCACCGGGCAGGAGCGTCATAAGAACCCAGTCGGCGCGCACCCGGGGAGGGGCGGGCGGAGCGGGCAGGGGGGTGTCCCCGTCCCGTGAGACCCGCGCGTACATCTCCTCGGCGAGGGAGAAGACGTCCCGGTGGCGGAAGCGGGCGGCGGTCCGGTCGGTGATGCCGTGTGCCTCGAGGCCTGCGGCGATCTCCAAAGGGTCCACCGCGCGCTCGCAGAGCTCACGGTGGCGGTGCATCAGCGCCTTGACCGGGTCGGCAGCGCCCCGACGCGGGGCGGAGGCCTTGCGATCGACGGCCGCCTCCTGGTTCCCGAGCCCTCGGCCATCGGCGACCGGCTCCTGATTCCCGGACCCCCGGCCATCGGTGACCGGCTCCTCATCCCCGGACCCCCGGCCATCGGCGACCGGCTCCTCATCCCCGGACCCCCGGCCATCGACGACCGGCTCCCCACTCCCGGGCACCTTGCGAACAGCAGCCGGCTCCCGGCCCCCCGACACCGCGCCTTCGGCGACCGCGGCCGCCTCAAGGGCCGTCGCTTCCGTGGTGACCGGGTCCGGGGCTGAAGCCCTGGCCGGGGTCGTGTCCGGACCCGTATCCGGACCCGTGGCCGAATCCGCGGCCGGGCCCGAGTCTGAGCCCGAAGCCGACAACCCCACTTCCCGCTCCGAACGCGTGTCCCACGCCCCGGGGTCGACCGTGGTTCCCGGACGGTCCAGTTCGCCCAAGTCGCTCATCACGCACCCTCCGGGGCCCGCACGGGAGTGGTCGCCCGCACGGGCCTGCCCGCCGCCCAGCCGGGGCCGCTGCGTGCAGCGGCGAGGCGGGGCGACGCGGCGGTCCAGCGGACGGGCACATGGACCTCGGCGGGAACGGCGAACGGCAGCGGCGCCCCCGCTCCGTCGAGCAGGGCGCGGCGGACGGGCGCGCGCGAGACGATCTCCAGGTAAATGCCGTGGAATGCCTCGATGTTCTGCTCGACCGTGAACAGTTCGAGGGCACGGGCGCGAGCGGCGGCGCCCAGGCGCGCACGGCGCTGGGGGTCGCGCAGCAGCGCCACGCACGCGTCGGCGAGCGCCCGCGGATTGCGCGGCGGTACGACGAGGCCCGTGCCGCCGATGACCTCCACGACCGCGCCGACGTCCGTCGACACCGTCGCGCGCCCGCAGAGCATGGCCTCGACGAGGCCGACGGGGAAGCCCTCGACCACGCTGGACAGGACGGTCACGGCCCCCGAGGCGTGGGCGTCGGCGACGGCCGGGAGTTCGGGACCGCCGATCTCCTCGAAGGACACCGGATTGTCGCCGGGGGCGTGCGGGCCCTCGGCCTCGTCGGGGAAGAGCTGGGCGGCCAGCGTCCTGCAGTGCCCGAGGTAGGCGGCGCCCTCGGGACCGGCGGGGGCGCCCACGATGCGCAGCCGCGTCCGCGGCTCCTGCTTGCGCACCTGCGCGAAGGCGTGCAGCAGCGAGACCAGGTCCTTGGCGGGCTCGACACGGCCGACCCAGACGAGCGTGTCCGGGTCCGCGCAGTCCGGTGACTCGCCCACCTCGGCGAAGGGCCGGGCCTCCATGCCGGGGTAGACCGTGCGGAGCTTCCGGCGGTCGGCACCGCAGCGCTCCTGCCAGCGCCGGGTGTGGGTGTTGCCGGCGGTGACGACCTCTGCCCGCCCGTAGGCCTCGGCCGCGAGCCGGCCCTCGAAGGCCGCCAGCAGGGACCGTACGGCGGGCGGGGCGTCCGGGGTGGTGAGGTAGTGCGTCCGCAGGCGCACGCCGTATTCGGTCACCATCAGGGGCACGCCGGTGAAGTGCCGGGCCAGCAGGCCGGGCAGGACCGCCGTACCGCCGGACGCGGCGTGACAGAGGCCGACCGCGCCGAGCCCGTCGTCCTCGTACCAGTCGAGGGAGAGGGGGCGCAGGGCGCGTTCGAGATGTGCGGCGACGGCGAGCAGATCCGGTACGCGTGCCTCGCGCGCCGAGCGATGGGCGCCGGGCGCACGACAGGCGCGTTCGAGGGTGCGTACGGCGGCCTCCGACCGGAGCGCCCCCGCCAGCCCACCCTCGTCACGAGCGAGTTCGGCGAGCCCGTACAGAGCGTTGGCGAAACGGTCCGCCTCGGAGGTCGGCGCATTTCCGGAGAGCTCCCCGGCAGCGCTCGGGACGCCCCCGGCCGCAGGGAAGGCTCCCCCCGGCCCTCCGCACAGCACGGCGGCCAGTTCCCCGAGGTACTCGGTGAACCGCCGGCGTGCGCGGCGCCCGAGCACCACCTCGTCGTCCTCGGCCATCCACAGGGGCGCGGTGCGTACCCGGCGGACGTTCGGTGACAGCGGGACCCAGCCCTCGTCCTCCTGGTGCTCGCTGCGACTGAGCGCGTAGACGTCGAACTCGTGCTGGGCGAGCCCGTGCACCAGCCGGTCGCACCAGAGCCTGGCGTCACCGCTCACATACGGATAGCCACCTTCCGTAAGCAGTCCGATGCGCACGTGTGCACCCCCGATCTCCCGTATGGGGAGCCGCCGTTGCCCGGCGGCTCGCAGCGGGACGAACGTATGCGGACAAGGCGGTGGTGGGGTGGGGGGGGGGGGTGGGGGGGGGTTCTGAGGATTGTAAGGTGGTAGGTTTATAATTATTTTTTTATATAGAAATAGTTTAATAAAA
>NZ_JBEOXI010000040.1:0-44579 GCF_040296465.1 Streptomyces sp. NPDC002130 | reverse complement strand
CGGTGAGCAGGCGCGTCGCGGCCTGAGGGTCGAGGGTGGGGGCGGTGAGGATTCGGGAGGAGGCGACGAACGACTCGCGGAGGGGCCTGCCGGCGCGCGAGAACAGTCCACCGCTGTTCTGCGAGGCCGTCGAGACAACCTCGGCCTCGTCACGATCGCGGAGCAGCTTGAATTCCTTGAGCAGCTTGGACTGCTTGTGATCGAGACGGCTCGGGATGACCACCTCGAGGTGAGCGTGCACGTCGCCGCGCACTCCCGACCTTCGAGTGCACCGCCTGCGGAAAGAACGTGACCGTCGCCAGCCACGTCGACGGCCGGTGGCACTGTCTGAACTGCTACCCCACACCCACCCGGCGGTGCGTGTCCTGCGGCAAGGACAAGAAGATCGCCGTAGTGATCATGTCCGGGCCACACTGCTTCGCCTGCCACAACCGTGTGCTGCGCAACCCCGCCTCATGTCCTGGCTGCGACCAAGTACGTATCCTCGCGTTCCTCGACGACACCGCTGAGGCGGTCTGCGCGGTCTGCGCGGGCCAGCCGGCCCGTTACGCCTGCCGCCGCTGCGGCGGCGAGGAGCACTACTACGGCAGGCTCTGCGGCCGCTGCACCCTCGAGGACCGCTGCACCGAACTGCTGGCCGGCCCGGACGGGACGTTGAGTGAGCCGATGCGCGCCCTACGCGACCATCTGCTTGCACGACCCCGGCCGGCGCAGATCATCAAATGGCTCCGCCACGGCCCGCACATCGACCTTCTGGGTGAGATCGCCTCCGGGCGAACACCGTTGATCGCCGTGTCCTTCGTCCAGACACACGGCGGGAAAGGCCTTGACTACCTCCACGCCCTGTTGGTCGACGCCGGAGCGATTCCCCGCGATCGGGCAAACACCGATCTCCTCGAAGCCTGGACGGCCCGCACCATCGGCGACGCTCCCGCCGGGCACCGCCGGGTGCTGACAACCTATACCCGGTGGGTTTTGCTACGCCGCGCCCAACAAGGCTGCGGCACAGGCGATATCACTCCCGGCGCGGCTAACCATGTCAAGGCCGCAACCCGCGGACTGATCGCCTTTCTCACCTGGCTCGACGAGCACGACACTCCTCTCGACGCTGTCACGCAAGGACGGGTCGAGCAGTTCCTTGCGGTCCGATCCGCGCAACGCTGGCTGCCTCAGTTCCTCGGCTGGGCGCAGGAGCGTGGTGTCGCGCCACGGCTGGAGGTTCCCGCCCTCGTACCAGGACTGCCTAACATCACCGCGTCCGAACGCGATCACGAACAGACCATCGCCACGCTCGTCCGTGATGACACCATCCCCGTCGATGTCCGCCTTCCCTGCCTGCTCATCGCCGTCTACGGCTTCACCGCGGCCAGAATTCTCACGCTGCAACACGCACACCTCCACGACACCGGCGATGCCGTCGACCTGCACGTCGGTGACCGGCCGCTGCGGCTTCCCGAACCGCTGACGGATCTAGCTCGAACCCAACTCGCCCGGCACCCCGACGCGGGGCCGCAGGACTGGCTGTTCCCAGGGCGGCAACCCGGCCGACCGAGACATCCGCTCTATCTCACCGGTCAGTTGCGCATGCTCGGCACAAGTATCTCTGCGCTGCAAAAGACCGCTCGCTTCCGCCTCGCCGGAGCCGTCCCCGCCAAAGTGCTGGCCGACATGCTCGACTTCAATGTCACGATGTTCGAGACCTATGCGCGTCTCGCCGGCGCCAATCGCGGCGACTACCCCGCGCTTCGCTCACATCAGAGTGAACAGTTCCCTATCGAATAATCCACTTCCACCGGTAGTGGTTTCACCCCAGTGGTAAGCGAGTCGGTCGACGGCGCGGTCTTTCGGGAGTCCTTGGGGGAAGTTGTCTTTGGCGATTCCGCGGAAGATGAATGCGGCTTGGTTTTCGATGTGTTCGGGTCGGCAGTGTGGGAGGTTCATGCCGACTGCGCCGGTGTCGCGGGTGCGGAGGGTGCCGGCCCAGTCGTAGACGTCTTGCAGGATGAATTGGTGGATCTTTTTGAGGTGGTCGAAGTCGAAATTGCCTGGTATGGGCTGTGTTTCGAGTTGCAGGATTCGCTGGTAGGCGGCTGCGCGTTCGACTACTGCGAGTTTCGCGGGGTCGGTGATGCCGTATTTGTTTTTGAGGACGCCTGGGGCGATCTCGTAGGGGTCGTTCACTCGGGCTGTGCTGCCTCGTATTCGGCGAGTGCTGCGGCGACTGCGAGTTCAACGGCTTTGTCGCCGGTGATTTCTCCGCGTAGTTGCCGGCGGCCGATTTCGACGTCGGTGGCGCTGGGTTCCATGCCGGCCATGCGGTGTCCGGCTGTGGCGGCGGCGATGGCTCGGTCGATCTGGGCTTCGGTCATGTGCGACTGTGCGTTGCGTGCAGTGGTCACCGGTGCTCCTTCGTCGACTCGGGCGAGTGTGGTGGTGCGCAGGGGAGCTGCGCACCGTTGTCTATTCTACCTGATCATTGCCTGTTTCCTGCGGTCAACAACGGTTGTGGAGCGGTGCCTGAACAGGGTGTTTCGGTTTTGTGCGGCGGCCTTGTCGGTGCGCTCCTCGAGGGGGGCGTCTGCGAGGGGTTGCACTGCTAGCTTTGCCCGCTGTACCGGCGCCATACGTAGGGGGTGGCGGCGACGAGAACCAGCAACAGCGTGACCAGGGCGAGGATCATGCCGAATTGCCACGGCTTCATTGCGTCGGGAAAGAACAGCCAGCCGATCAGTGTTCCGAGTACGAATCCGGCTACTGCTGACGCGGCTCCTGCTTTTGCGACTGGGGCAACGATGGTGGCGATCTCGTTGTTCATGCCGCGCGGGCCGCCACGGCCACCGCCCTGGGCGACGGCCTCACCGCGCTGATCTCCGGGCTGACCGTCACGGCCGCGGCGCTGGCCGGCGCGCAGGCGGTCCTCGCCGGGCGGCTCGACGGCGTGGCCATGGCCGTCGTCGTCCTCACTCCGCTCGCCGCCTTCGAGGCCGTGCTCGGGATGCCGCTCGCCGTGCAGTACCGGCAGCGCGTGCGCCGCAGCGCGGAGCGGGTGTACGAGGTGCTGGACGCCCCGGAGCCCGTGGGGGAGCCGGAGCGGCCCCGGCAGGCGCCCGCGTCGCCGTTCCCGGTCGTCGTCAGGGGACTGACCGCCCGGCACGCAGGGCAGGACCGGGAGGCGCTCGATGCGCTCGACCTGACCCTCCACGAGGGGCGTCGGATCGCCGTGGTCGGACCCTCCGGCTCCGGCAAGACCACGCTGGCGCAGGTGCTGCTGCGGTTCCTCGACGCGGAGGCGGGCTCATACACGCTCGCGGGTGTGGACGCGTCCGCGCTGCACGGCGACGACGTACGAGGCCTCGTCGGGCTGTGTGCGCAGGACGCGCATCTCTTCGACAGCTCGCTGCGCGAGAACCTGCTGCTCGCCCGGAAGGACGCCACCGAGGAGCAGCTGCGCGCCGCGCTGGGCCGCGCCCGGCTGCTGGAGTGGGCGGACAGCCTGCCCGACGGTCTGGACACGCTCGTCGGCGAGCACGGGGCGCGGCTGTCGGGAGGACAGCGGCAGAGGCTGGCGCTGGCCCGGGCACTTCTCGCCGACTTCCCCGTTCTGGTGCTGGACGAGCCCGCCGAGCACCTGGACCTGACGACGGCCGACGCGCTCACCGCCGATCTGCTGGCCGTCACCGAGGGGCGGACCACGCTGCTCATCACGCACCGGCTGGCGGGCCTCGAAGCGGTCGACGAGGTGATCGTGCTGGACCGGGGGCGGGTGGTGCAGCGCGGCCGGTACGCGGACCTGCTGGCAGTGGAGGGGCCGCTGCGGGAGATGGCGGAGCGGGAAGCGGCGGCGGAGTCGCTGGTGGGAGCACGGTAGCGGCCGGGAGCGGTGTGCACTGGGCCGTTCGGCGCAGCCGGTCCCCCAGCCGTAGGACCTGAACAGGACCAGGCCCGCGGTGCTGGGCGACGATCGCTGACATGCGCTCATATCGCCGCCATCGGCTGCTGGTTCCGGTCCTGCTGTGTGCGCTGGCCGTCCTCGCGGCCCGGCCGACGGCAGCGCCCGGGGAACCCGGCAGCGGCACCGGTACCGGCGCGGACACCGGCCTCAGCGCCGAGGTGGCGCGGCTGTACGAGGAGGCCGCGGTGGCGACGCAGCAGTACGAGGCCGGCCGCAAGGAGGCCGAGGAGCAGCGGGCCGAGGTCCAGCGGGCGGAGGAACTCCTGGACGCGCAGCGGCGGCACATCGCCGCTCTGCACGAGGATCTCGGCCGGATCGCCCGGGCTCAGTACCGCGGCAGTGGTGGCCTGCCGGTGGCCGCGCACATGCTCCTCGCCGACAGTCCCGACAGCCTGATGCGAGGTCAGCACGCCTTCTCGCAGGCGGATCTCGCCGTGAACAACGCGATCTCCAAGAACCGGCGGGCCGAGGCACGGCTGGCGGCGGACGAGGCCAGGGCCGCGGACCGGTGGCAGGCGCTGGAGCGGCGCAACACCCAACTCGCGGCTTTGAAAGCGGACATCGAGCAGAAGCTGGAGTCGGCGCGCTCACAGCTTCAGGGGCAGGCGGACGCCGCGGTGGCCGCCGGGGCGTGCCGCGGAGCCGTCCGGCTCGACCAGCCGGAGACGGGGTTTCTCGAGGGCGACTGGGTCGCGCCGGTCGAGACGTACGAGCTGTCGGCCTCCTACGGCAGCGGTGGTGCGCGGTGGTCGAACCGGCACACCGGGCAGGACTTCGCGGTGCCGATCGGCACGCCGGTACGGGCCGTCGGGGCGGGCCGGGTGGTGCGGGTGTCCTGCGGCGGCGCCTTCGGCATGGAGATCGTCCTCGAGCACGCGGGCGGCTATTACACGCAGTACGCCCATCTCGCTTCTCTCGCGGTCGACCAGGGGGAACACGTCAGCCCCGGACAGTGGATCGGCCAGTCGGGCACCACGGGCAACTCCACCGGGCCGCACCTGCACTTCGAGGCCCGGATCACAGCGGAGTCGGGCTCGTCGGTGAACCCGGTCTCGTGGCTGGCGGCGCGCGGGGTGTCCCTCTGAGACACCCCGGCTCCGGCGGCTATGGCAGTTCCGTCAGCAACCGCTCGATCACGACCGCCACCCCGTCCTCGTTGTTCGCCACCGTCCGGCCCGAGGCGGCGGCGATCACGTCCGGGTGCGCGTTGCCCATCGCGTACGACCGGCCCGCCCAGGTCAGCATCTCCACGTCGTTCGGCATGTCACCGAAGGCGACGACCTGCTCGTGCGAGATGCCGCGCTCGGCGCAGCACAGGGCGAGGGTGCTGGCCTTCGACACTCCCGGGCCGCTGATCTCGAGCAGGGCGCTGGGGCTGGAGCGGGTCACGACGGCGCGGTCGCCGATGGCGAGGCGGGCCAGGGTCAGGAAGGCGTCGGGGTCGATCTCGGGGTGGTAGGCGAGGATCTTCAGCACCGGCTCCGCGGCGGACTGGTGGTCCGGGCCCAGCAGCTCTTCGGCCGGGGCGAGGCTGTCCGGTGTCTCCATGTGCAGCTTCGGGTACGCCGGCTCCTGGTAGAAGCCGTAGGTCTGCTCCACCGCGTACACCGTGCCCGGTGCCGCGTCGCGCAGCAGCCGTACGGCGTCCAGGGCGTTCTCCCGGGCCAGCTCCCGCACCTTCACGAACCGGTGGGCGCCGGGGCCGCCGTGCAGGTCGACCACGGCGGCGCCGTTGCCGCAGATCGCCAGGCCGTGGCCGTGCACATGCTCGCTGACGACGTCCATCCAGCGGGCCGGGCGGCCCGTGACGAAGAAGACCTCGACGCCCGCCTCCTCGGCGGCGGCCAGCGCGGCGACCGTACGCGGGGACACCGACTTGTCGTCGCGCAGCAGAGTGCCGTCGAGGTCGGTGGCGATCAGTCGCGGCGGGAGGGTCTCGGCCGCGGTCTCGGGCTGTCGGGTCGCTGAGGTCACCCGGCCATTGTCCCGCACATGCCTGCACGGGCGTGCGGGGCTCCGCACAGGTGAGTGGACACCGCTCCCACCAGGAGCCCCGCACGAGCAGCCGTTCCGCAGGGGCCCCGGTGGAACCCCGCACGAGCAGCCGCTCCGCAGGGGCCCCGCGGTGGAGTCCCACACGAGCAGAGGCTCCGCACACACCCCGACGCATCCGCCGAGGCTCAGCGTAGCTGCGCCGGCGCCTCCATCGCGATCTGCTCGAAGACCTTCTCGTCCGCGGCGAAGGGCGAGTCGGGGATCGGCCAGTGGATCACGATCTCCGTGAAGCCCAGCTCCCCATGCCGTCCGGCGAAGTCCACGAACGCGTCCAGGGACTGGAGCGGGCCGACACGGTCCGGTGTGAAACCGGTGAGCAGCACCCGATCGAGATCGGTCATGTCCCGGCCGACCTCGGCGCAGATGTCGTCGAGCCTCTCCGCCTGCCCACGGATGGCCTGGACCGACTGCTCAGGCGTGCCGTTCTCGTACAGTTTCGGGTCGCCGGTGGTCACCCACGCCTGTCCGAAACGGGCGGCGAGCCGCATCCCGCGTGGCCCGGTCGCGGCCACCGCGAACGGCAGCCTGGGGCGCTGCACACAGCCGGGGATGTTCCGTGCCTCGTGGGCGGAGTAGAAGTCGCCGTCGTACGACACGGCGTCCTCACTGAGCAGCCGGTCGAGCAGCGGGACGAACTCGGCGAAGCGGTCGGCGCGCTCGCGCGGGGTCCATGGCTCCTGGCCGAGCGCGGTGGCGTCGAAGCCCGAGCCGCCCGCCCCTATGCCCAGCGTGACCCGCCCGCCGGAGATGTCGTCGAGGGAGATCAGTTCCTTGGCGAGCGTCACGGGGTGCCGGAAGTTCGGAGAGGTCACCAGGGTGCCCAGCCGCAGCCGGTCGGTGACGCTCGCGGCGGCCGTGAGGGTCGGCACGGCTCCGAACCACGGGCCGTCCCGGAAGGTGCGCCAGGACAGGTGGTCGTAGGTGTACGCGGTGTGGAAACCGAGCTGCTCTGCGCGCGTCCAGGCCGCGCGGCCGCCTTCGTGCCAGCGGCGGTACGGGAGGATCACGGTGCTCAGACGCAGACTCATGAGATCGAGCCTAAGGCAGCCCGGTGGGCCACCCGTGTTTCACGTGAAACCAGTCACCCTGAGTGTCTGGTCACACCAACCGGTCAGTGCCGTCCGGGAAAGCGCAGGTAGCGCGGCGGTACGGCCTGCGTGAGCCACACCCCGTTGGCGCTGACGTGGAAGACGTGGCCGTCGGCGTGCATGGCGGACGCGTCCACCCCGAGCACGACCGGCTGCCCCCGGCGGGCTCCGACGCGGGTCGCCGTGTTCCGATCGGGCGAGAGATGCACGGCGTGCCGGTTCATCGGACGGAGTCCCTCGGCCCGAATCGCATCCAGGTTGCGGGCGACGGTGCCGTGGTAGAGGTGCGCGGGCGGGGTCGCCGACGCCAGCCCGAGGTCGACCTCCACGCTGTGGCCCTGGCTGGCGCGGATCCGGGTGCCCTCGACGGCGAAACGCCGCTTGTCGTTGGTGGCGACGACATGGTCCAGTTCGTCGCGGGTGAACCGGAAGCCGTGCGCGGCGGCCGCGGCGATCAAGGTGTCGATCTCGACCCAGCCGGCCTCGTCGAGCGTGAGTCCGATGCGTTCCGGCTGGTGGCGCAGATGCTTCGACAGGTACTTCGACACCTTCACGGTGCGTCTTTCGTCCATCCCCCCAGGGTGCGGGAGAGATGCGCATCACGCGATCGAGTTTCACCTCGGAGGTTTGATCCACAGCCGAGTATGGTTATCCACAGGAGAATGGGCGGTTCTGTGGACAACTTCCCTTCGTCGCAGGGGTTTTGGGTCTCGCTTCACACTGGCGGCTTCAGTCGCGCGATGCCCCGCAGTACTCCCGGTGCCCATCGTGACAGCCACCGCGCACCCCGTGCCTCCGGTGTCACCGGCACCACTGCCTCATCGCGCGTGACCGCCCGCAGGATCGCACGGGCGACCTTCTCCGGCGGATAGTTCCGCAGCCCGTACAGGCGGGCGGCGCGCTTCTGCAGCCGCTTCTCCTCCTGGGCGTCGACCCCCGCGAAGTGCGCCGTCGAGGTGATGGCCGTGTTGACGAAACCGGGGCACACCGTCGTCACGCCGATCCCCTGGCCCGCCAGCTCCGCCCGCAGGCATTCGCTGAGCATCAGCACGGCCGCCTTTGAGGTGCTGTACGCGGGCAGCGCCCGGGACGGCTGGTACGCCGCGGCCGATGCCACGTTGACGATGTGGCCGCCCTGCCCGCGCTCGGCCATCCGCCGGCCGAAGAGCCGGCAGCCGTGGATGACACCCCACAGGTTGACGTCCAGGACCTTCTTCCAGTCCTCCGGGGTGGTGTCGAAGAAGGAACCGGACAGTCCGATCCCGGCGTTGTTCACGAGGACGTCCACCACCCCGTACTCGGTGGTGACCTTGTCGGCGAGCTTCTCCATGGCCTGCTCGTCGGAGACGTCGACCGTCTCCGCCCAGACCTCGGGGGCGCCCAGCAGGCGGCAGGACTCGGCGGTGCGGGCCGCCGCCTCCGCGTTCCGGTCGACGGCCACCACGCGCGCGCCGGCCTCGGCGAACGCGAGCGAGGTCGCCCGTCCGATACCGCTGCCCGCCCCGGTGACCAGCACGAGCTGCCCGCCGAAGCGTTCCGCGTGCTCACCGCTCGCCACCACCGGGGACCGCCCGCTCTCGACGGACGTCACGAACTCCTCGATCCAGGAGACCAGGTGGTCCGGGCGGGTGCGCGGGATCCAGTGCCCCGCCTGGATCGTCCTGCGGGTCAGCTGCGGAACCCACTGCTCCAGTTCGTCGTGGAGCCGCTCCGAGAGGAACCGGTCCTCCAGGGGCGTGATGATCTGCACGGGGGCGTGGGCGTGTGCGTCCGGGCGTGGCGCCCGCAGCCGGGGCCGGACGTTGTCCCGGTACAGCCAGGCTCCGTGGGCGGCGTCCGACGGCAGGGACGCGGTGGGGTAGTCACCCCGGGGCACCTTCTCGACGCGCTCCAGCACCCGCGGCCAGCGCTTGCCGAGCGGGCCGCGCCAGGCCAGCTCGGGCAGCACGGGCGTGTGCAGCAGGTACACGTACCAGGACCTGGCGCCCTGCCCGAGCAGCTGGCCGACCCGGCGCGGGGTGGGCCGCTTCACGCGCTGGTCGATCCAGTGGCCGAAGTGATCGAGGGACGGCCCGGACATCGAGGTGAACGAGGCGATGCGGCCCCTGGTGCGCCGCACGGTGGTGAACTCCCAGGCCTGCACCGAGCCCCAGTCGTGCCCGACCAGATGCACCGGCCGGTCCGGGCTCACCGCGTCCGCGACGGCCAGGAAGTCGTCCGTCAGCTTCTCCAGCGTGAACCCGCCCCGCAGTGGCCGCGGCGCCGTCGACCGGCCGTGTCCGCGGACGTCGTACGCCACCACGTGGAAGCGTCCGGCGAGCCGGCCGGCGACCTCGGACCACACCTCCTTGCTGTCCGGGTAGCCGTGCACCAGGACGACCGTCGGCCGCTCCGGATCACCCAGCTCGGCCACGCACAGCTCGACTTCGCCGGTCCGCACCCTGCGCTCCCGCGCACCCGTCAGCAACGTCATCCGGCGAATCTGGCAGTTGTTAGAGAGTTCGTCAATAGGAGCTTCCCGGTGGTGGTAACTCTCAAGAAGCAGCTCCCCTAGGGGCCCGTAATACTCAGGGTTGATCCGAAGACAGCTCTGCGGAGTGATGCCCGCCACGCGCACGGCCCCTACCTTCGAGGGGTGACTGTGATCGCGACCGAAAGCCTGAGCAAGCGGTTCCCCCGGGTGACCGCGCTTGACCGGCTCTCCGTGGACGTCGGGCCCGGTGTGACCGGACTCGTCGGAGCCAACGGAGCCGGCAAGTCCACACTGATCAAGATCCTGCTGGGTCTGTCCCCCGCCACCGAGGGCCGCGCCGAAGTGCTCGGTCTCGATGTCGCCACCAAGGGCGCCGCCATCCGCGAGCGGGTCGGCTACATGCCCGAGCACGACTGCCTGCCGCCGGACGTCTCGGCCACCGAGTTCGTCGTGCACATGGCGCGCATGTCGGGCCTGCCGCCCACCGCCGCGCGCGAGCGCACGGCCGACACCCTGCGCCACGTCGGCCTGTACGAGGAGCGCTACCGCCCCATCGGCGGTTACTCGACCGGCATGAAGCAGCGCGTCAAGCTCGCGCAGGCCCTCGTCCACGACCCGCAGCTGGTCTTCCTGGACGAGCCGACCAACGGCCTCGACCCCGTCGGTCGCGACGAGATGCTCGGCCTCATCCGCCGTATCCACACCGACTTCGGCATCTCGGTCCTGGTCACCTCCCACCTGCTGGGCGAACTGGAGCGCACCTGCGACCACGTCGTCGTCGTGGACGGCGGCAAGCTCCTGCGCTCCAGCTCCACCACGGACTTCACGCAGACCACCACGACCCTCGCCATCGAGGTCACCGACACCGACGAGCACCCGGACGGCACCCGTGCGGTCCGCGAGGCGCTGCACGCGCGCGGGGTGATCGTCGAGGACGGCAGCGGCCTGCCGGGCGCCGGCCACGTCCTGCTGCTCACCGCGCAGGGCGAGGAGACATACGACCTGGTCCGGGACGTGATCGCGGACCTCGGTCTCGGCCTGGTGCGCATGGAGCAGCGCCGGCACCACATCTCCGAGGTCTTCACCAGCAGCGACGAGCGCGAGCAGCGGAAGGAGGCGGTCGGCCATGGCGGTTGAGCACTCCACAGGGGCAGCCGCCCCGGCACCGGGTGACCAGACCCGCATCCACAACATCGGCTACCGCAACTACGACGGCCCGCGCCTCGGCCGCGCCTACGCCCGCCGCTCCCTGTACTCGCAGTCCCTGCGCGGCTCCTACGGCCTCGGCCGCTCGGTCAAGTCCAAGGTGCTGCCGATGCTGCTCTTCGTGGTGATGTGCGTGCCCGCGGCCATCATCGTCGCCGTGGCGGTCGCCACCAAGGCCAACGCCCTCCCGCTGGACTACACGCGCAACGCGATCGTCATGCAGGCGGTCATCAGCCTGTTCGTCGCCTCGCAGGCACCCCAGTCCGTCTCGCGGGACCTGCGCTTCAAGACCGTGCCGCTGTACTTCTCGCGGCCCATCGAGACCGCCGACTACGTCCGCGCCAAGTTCGCGGCACTGGCTTCGGCGCTGTTCATCCTCACCGCGGCGCCCCTGCTCGTCCTCTACGTGGGCGCGCTGCTGGCCAAGCTCGACTTCGCCGACCAGACCAAGGGATTCGCTCAGGGACTCGTCTCCGTGGCACTGCTCTCACTGCTGTTCGCCGGCATCGGCCTGGTCATCGCGTCCTTCACCCCGCGCCGCGGCTTCGGCATCGCGGCCGTGATCGCCGTGCTGACCATCACCTACGGCGCCGTCTCCACCCTCCAGGCCATCGCCGACGCCCAGGGCAGCGGCGACGCCGTGCCGTGGATCGGGCTGTTCTCGCCGATCACGATCGTCGACGGTGTGCAGTCCGCGTTCCTGGGCGCGACGTCCGCCTCCCCGAGCGGAGTGGGCCCGAGCACCGCCGAGGGCATCGTCTACGTCGTCGTCGCCCTGGGCCTGATCGCGGCGAGCTACGGCCTCCTGATGCGCCGCTACAAGAAGGTGGGACTGTGACCACGCTCAACATCGACCACGTCTCCCGCTGGTTCGGCAACGTGGTCGCCGTCAACGACATCACCATGACCATCGGCCCCGGTGTCACGGGTCTGCTCGGCCCCAACGGCGCCGGCAAGTCCACCCTCATCAACATGATGGGCGGCTTCCTGGCCCCCTCCACCGGCACGGTCACCCTCGACGGCCAGGCCGTGTGGCGCAACGAGCAGATCTACAAGCACATCGGTGTCGTGCCCGAGCGTGAGGCGATGTACGACTTCCTCACCGGCAAGGAGTTCGTCCTGGCCAACGCCGAGCTGCACGGCCTGGGCGCCAAGGCGGCCCAGAAGGCGCTCGCCACGGTCGAGATGGAGTACGCCCAGGACCGCAAGATCCAGACGTACTCCAAGGGCATGCGCCAGCGCGTGAAAATGGCCTCCGCCCTGGTCCACGACCCCTCGCTGCTCCTGCTGGACGAGCCGTTCAACGGCATGGACCCGCGCCAGCGCATGCAGCTGATGGACCTGCTGCGCCGCATGGGCGACGAGGGCCGCACGGTCCTGTTCTCGTCCCACATCCTCGAAGAGGTCGAGCAACTCGCCTGGCACATCGAGGTCGTCGTCGCCGGCCGGCACGCCGCCAGCGGCGACTTCCGCAAGATCCGCCGCCTGATGACCGACCGGCCGCACCGCTACCTGGTGCGCTCCAGCGACGACCGCGCCCTCGCGGCCGCGCTGATCGCCGACCCGTCGACGGCCGGCATCGAGGTCGACCTCGCCGAGGGTGCGCTGCGCATCCAGGCCGTCGACTTCGGCCGCTTCACGGCCCTGCTGCCGCGGGTGGCCAGGGACCACGGCATCCGGCTGCTCACGGTCTCGCCGTCCGACGAGTCCCTCGAGTCCGTCTTCTCGTATCTCGTCGCGGCGTAGGAGGCCCTGATGTACGACCCCACAGTCGCCCGGCTCACCTACCGGGCCCTGCTCGGCCGGCGCCGGGCCCTCATCCTCGGTGCCCTGCCGATGCTGCTGATCGTGATCGCCGTGGCGGTGCGCGGCCTGGCCGGGGCGGACGACCAGACGGCGTCCGACCTGCTGGGCGGCCTCGCCCTCGCCACGATGGTGCCGATCATCGGCGTCATCGCCGGTACCGGCGCGATCGGGCCGGAGATCGACGACGGCTCGGTGGTGTACCTGCTGTCCAAGCCGATCAAACGGCCGACGATCATCTTCACCAAGCTGATCGTCGCCATCGCGGTGACCATGGTGTTCTCCGCGGTGCCGACGCTCATCGCCGGCTTCATCCTGAACGGCAACGGCCAGCAGGTCGCCGTCGCCTACACGGTGGCCGCGCTGGTCGCGTCCATCGCCTACGCCGCCCTGTTCCTGCTGCTGGGCACGGTCTCCCGGCACGCGGTGGTGTTCGGCCTGGTCTACGCGCTGGTCTGGGAGGCCCTGTTCGGCTCCCTGGTGCCGGGTGCGCGCACGCTGAGCGTCCAGCAGTGGTCGCTGGCGGTGGCCCAGAAGGTGTCCGGCGGGGACCTGGTCTCCTCGGATGTGGGCCTGACCACGGCGACGGTGCTGCTGGTGGCCGTCACGGTGCTGGCCACCTGGTACGCCGGGCAGAAGCTGCGCTCCCTGACGCTCGCCGGCGAGGAGTGACGTGCCCCGGCCTTGACGGGGGCTTCACCTCTGTCCGGGCACACTGGGCGAACGGGATGTAGGGGAAGCACAACGGGAGTTGGACGGCTGGGAGGACGGGAATGGCGAGCGAGAAGGACGACTTCGAGGATGTCGTACTGGACGAGGACTTCATACGCTCCGCCGGGACCTCCGAGCCGTCCGCCCGTGCCCGGATGCTCGCCGCGAAGTGGCGCCGCGAGGAACCGGAGCCGCAGCCCTGGCGGTCCGACGAGCCGCCCGCGGGCTGGTTCTTCAGCAAGGTCCGGCGGCGCAGGTGGCGCAGGAAGTAGCCGGGCCGCCGCCGGTCCGGCCGCCGATTTATTCAGTGGCGTCCAATTCGCCCGGCGGGCAGAGTGGTTGTCGTCAGCGCCGGGCCGATCGGCCCGGAGTCACGAGCCGGGAGAGGAGCGGGACGATGTCCATGCACGGCAGTACGTCCAGCTCCCTTCAGGGCAGCCCGAGGCGGGATCCGGAGTAGTCGCCACCCCTCCGTGGAACCCGCCCCGTACGGGGAGCTGCCCGGGGCGGCCGCTTCGAGCACGCGAATCGCACATCGCGTGAGGCCGCCCACCCGGAGGATTGGCCGAGTGGTAAGGCACTGGCTTGCTAAGCCATGGTCGGGTCGAAAGGCCCGCGCACGTTCGATCCGTGCATCCTCCGCCGCGCACACGCTACGAAGGTTCAGCCCAGCAACCGCTCCAGCACCACCGCGATGCCGTCCTCGTCGTGGGAGGACGTCACCTCGTCGGCCACCGCCTTCAGTTCCTCGTGGGCGTCCGCCATGGCGACGCCGTGGGAGGCCCAGGCGAACATCGGTATGTCGTTGGGCATGTCGCCGAAGGCGATCGTGTCGGCCGCCTTCAGACCGAGCCGACGGGCCGCCAGGGACAGCCCTGTCGCCTTGGACAGACCGAGGGGGAGAAGCTCGACGATGCCCGCGCCCGCCATCGTGACGGTGACGAAACCGCCCGCTGTGCGGGTCGCCGCCTCGCAGAGCTCGTCGTCGGAAAGCGTCGGGTGCTGGATGTACAGCTTGTTCAGGGGCGCGGTCCACAGGTCCGACGCGTCCGTGAAGGGCGTGGCGGGCAGGGTGCCCTGCACCGCGTAGCCCGGGCCCACCAGCACCTCGCCGTCGAGGCCGTCGCGGCTCGCCGCCAGGTGGAGCGGGCCGACCTCCGCCTCGATCTTGGCCAAGGCCACCCCGGCCAGTTGCCGGTCCAGCGTCACCGACGTCAGCAGGCGGTGCGCGCCGGCATCGTAGACCTGCGCGCCCTGGCCGCAGACGGCGAGGCCTCGGTAGCCGAGGTCGTCGAGGATGTGCCGGGTCCACGGGACGGCGCGGCCGGTGACGACGATGTGCGCGGCGCCCGCCGCGGTGGCCGCGGCGAGCGCGTCACGGGTGCGCTGCGACACCGTGTCGTCGGAGCGCAGCAGCGTCCCGTCGAGATCGGTGGCGACGAGCCGGTACGGGAAGGCGCCCGGGGAAGCCGTGTCGCTCACTTGGCCACCGGCTCCAGGACCTCCCGGCCGCCCAGGTACGGACGCAGCACCTCGGGCACGCGCACCGAACCGTCGGCCTGCTGGTGGTTCTCCAGGATCGCCACGATCGTGCGCGGGACGGCGCACAGCGTGCCGTTGAGCGTGGCCAGCGGGCGGACCTGCTTGCCCTCACGGACACGGATCGACAGGCGGCGGGACTGGAACTCGGTGCAGTCCGAGGTCGAGGTCAGCTCGCGGTACTTGCCCTGGGTCGGGATCCACGCCTCGCAGTCGAACTTGCGGGAGGCCGAGGAGCCGAGGTCGGCGCTCGCCACGTCGATCACGCGGTACGGCAGCTCCAGCGAGGTCAGCCACTGCTTCTCCCAGTCCAGCAGGCGCTGGTGCTCGGCCTGCGAGTCCTCGGGAGCGACGTAGGAGAACATCTCGACCTTGTCGAACTGGTGCACGCGGAAGATGCCCCGGGTGTCCTTGCCGTGCGAACCGGCCTCGCGGCGGAAGCAGGGCGAGAAGCCCGCGTAGCGCAGGGGGAGGCGGTCGGCGTCGAGGATCTCGTCCATGTGGTACGCCGCGAGCGCCACCTCGGACGTGCCGACCAGGTAGAGGTCGTCGTCGGCGAGGTGGTAGACGTCCTGCGCGGCCTGGCCGAGGAAGCCCGTGCCCGCCATGGACTGGGGGCGGACCAGCGCCGGGGTCAGCATCGGGGTGAAGCCGGCCGCGGTGGCCTGCGCCATCGCCGCGTTCACCAGGGCGAGCTCCAGGAGCGCGCCCACGCCGGTCAGGAAGTAGAAGCGCGAGCCGGAGACCTTGGCGCCGCGCTCGACGTCGATCGCGCCGAGGAGCTGGCCGAGCGCCAGGTGGTCCTTGGGCTCGAAGCCCTCGGCGTCGAAGTCGCGGATCGTGCCGTGCGTCTCGAGGGTGACGAAGTCCTCCTCGCCGCCCACGGGCACGTCCGGGTGCACGAGGTTGCCGAGCCGCTGGAGCAGCTCCTGGGTCTCGGTCGCGGCCGCGTCGCGGTCCGCGTCGGCGGCCTTGACGTCGGCGGCGAGCTGGCCCGCCTTCTTCAGCAGCTCGGCCTTCTCGTCGCCGGCCGCCTTGGGGATGAGCTTGCCGAGCGCCTTCTGTTCGGCGCGGAGCTCGTCGAAGCGGACGCCGGACGACCTGCGCCGCTCGTCGGCAGACAGGAGGGCGTCGACGAGCGCGACGTCCTCTCCACGGGCGCGCTGCGACACGCGCACACGGTCGGGGTCCTCACGGAGCAGGCGAAGGTCAATCACGCGCCCAAGGCTACCGGTGCGGGATGACCGCCCACGACTCACTATTCCGCTCGCGCCTTACGTACCGTTGTGAGCGAATTGCGCGCAGTGTCAATAAAGAAGACGCCTCTCCCCGGAACGTGGCATCCGACGGGCGTCATCTTGACTCTAATCCCTTGGGCGGGAAGGGACTTGGGTTTCCGTTGTCCACAGCGATCCACATCCGGGCAAAAGTTATCCACAGGCTGTGTGGAAGATCTGTGGACTACGGAATCGATCACTCCGAATGGTCGGACCGTCCCACGAATTCCCGTGACAAACCCCCTCCACTCTCACTTTCGAGTGGAAGTGGGTCACCTCGAAGGGGTACGCAAGGGAAAACAGTGGACGAAGGGTGACCTGCCCGCCGATGGGCTCATCAAGGGCCTGTAGGGCGATTTGTCGACTGACCCACGCTTCGTTGTCGACTTGTCCCCAGGTCGAGAAGCGGACCTGTGGATAACTTCTGTGGATAACGACAATCAGCAGGTACGACCAGCTCGGAACGGGCGGGAACCCGGACTAGAAACGCCCGTCCTGGCACCGCGCGACCCAGTCCGCCGCCCCCGCGAACTCCTCGTCGGACGTCCCCAGCCGCGGCGGCCGCACATCCCCCGGCCGCATGTCCGCGCGCGGGTAGGAGCCCAGGTAGCGCACCTGGAGGCAGATCCGCTTCAGACCCATCAGGGCGTCGGCCACCCGGCGGTCGGAGATGTGGCCCTCGGCGTCGATGCAGAAGCAGTAATTGCCGATGCCGGCGCCGGTGGGCCGGGACTGGAGCAGCATGAGGTTGATGCCCCGGGTGGCGAACTCGCCCAGCAGGTCACGCAGGCCGCCGGGGTGGTCGTCGCGCTGCCACAGCACGATCGAGGTCTTGTCCGCGCCGGTCGGCGCCGCGGGCCGGGCGGGCCGGCCCACCAGCACGAACCGCGTCTGGGCGTTCTCCGCGTCGTGGATCTGGGTCTCCAGGGCCTCCAGACCGTAGCGGGCGGCCGCGAACTCACCGGCGAAGGCGGCGTCGTACTGGCCCTCCTGGACCAGTCGTGCGGCGTCCGCGTTCGAGGCGGCGGACTCCCAGTGCGCGTCCGGGAGGTGCTTCTTCAGCCAGTTGCGCACCTGCGGCTGCGCGGCCGGGTGGGCGGAGACGGTCTTGATGTCCGACAGCTTCGTGCCCGGGCGGACCAGCAGCGCGAAGGTGATCGACAGCAGCACCTCGCGGTAGATCATCAGCGGCGCGCCGGCGACCAGCTCGTCGAGCGTGGTGGTGATGCCGCCCTCGACGGAGTTCTCGATCGGCACGAACGCGGCCTCGGCCTCGCCGGCGCGTACCGCGTCGAGCGCGGACTGGACGGACACGTACGGGATGAGTTCCCGGGTGGCGGCCTCGGGAAGCGTGCGCAGGGCGACTTCGGTGAAGGTGCCCTCAGGGCCGAGATACGCGTAGCTCGCTGGCATGACCTCACCCTAATGGGCTCGCGGAAGCGCTATCCCCCACAAGCACACACAAGGGTGAACTGTCACCCCTCCAGCAACTTCTGCCCCACGTACTCTCCCTCCGCGGCCCCGCCCGGCACCGCGAACAGGCCGCTCGACTCGTGCCGGATGAACTGCGACAGGGCGTCGCCGCGGTCGAGCTTGCGCTGCACCGGCACGAAGCCGCGCAGGGGATCGGCCTGCCAGCAGATGAAGAGCAGACCCGCGTCGGGCACCCCGTCGGTGTCGATGCCGTCGTGGAAGGAGAAGGGGCGGCGGAGCATCGCCGCGCCGCCGTTCTGGTCAGGCCGGGTGATGCGGGCGTGGGCGTTGATCGGGACGACCAGGTTGCCCTTGGCGTCCGTCTTCTCCAGGTCCATCGCCGTCGTCTCGGTGCCTCCGGACAGGGCCGCCCCGTCGGACTTGCGGCGCCCGATCACGTCCTCCTGCGCCTTGAGGGAGAGCTGCTCCCAGTCGTCGAGGAGCATGCGGATCCGGCGTACGACGGCGTAGGAGCCGTTCGCCATCCAGGCCGGTTCGCCGTTGTCCGGCTTCTCCGGAACGAAGATGCGCCGGTCGAAGTCGGACTCGGCAGGCTTCGGGTTGCGGGTGCCGTCGATCTGGCCCATCAGGTTGCGGGCCGTCATGGGGTGGGAGGTGGCGCCCGGTGAGCGGTTGAAGCCGTTCATCTGCCAGCGGACCTTCGCGGCCCGGCCCGCGTCCTTCTGGATCGCGCGCAGGGCGTGGAAGGCGACCAACGCGTCGTTGGCGCCGATCTGCACCCACAGGTCGCCGTTGCTGCGGTTCTTGTCGAGGTGGTCGGAGGAGAACTCGGGCAGCGGGTCCAGAGCGGCCGGACGCTGCTTCTCCAGGCCGGTCCTCGCGAAGAAGCTGTGGCCGAAGCCGAAGGTGATCGTCAGCGACGAGGGCCCGGCGTCGCGGGCGACGTCCGTGTCCTCGTGGGTGCTCGGCTCGCCCGCCATCAGCCGCCGGGCCGTCTCCGACCAGCGGCGCAGCAGGGCGGTGGCCTCCTTGCGGCCGGCGCCCGCCGCGAGGTCGAAGGCGACGAGGTGGCCGCGTGCCTGGAGGCCGTCGGTGATGCCGGGCTGATGTTTCCCGTGAAACATCGCCCGGTCCGTGCCGAGCGAGGTGAGCGGTGCGGCTGCCTCGGAGGGGGCGGCGGCGTAGCCCACGGCGGCGCCCGCCGTGCCGAGGACGAGCCCGGTGGCACCGGCGGTGCCGAGCAGCCGCCGCCGTGAGATGCCCTCGTGGGCGGGGGCCGTTTCGCTCTCACCCGGGCCGGCCTCGGGGGTGCGGGCCTTCGGAAGGGACTGGTCAGGCATGGTCGTTCAGCCGATCTGCGCGTTCTTGGAGACGGTCACCTCGTCGATGTCGGAGGTCCGCACGGTCACGTCGACCTGCCAGTCGCCGGCCATGGGGATCTGCACTCCGTTCGCCGACCAGTGTCCGGTCGCGAGGTGGTCGGGGACGACGGGCAGGGGCCCGATGTCCTTGGCTTTCAGGGTGAACTCGACCTTGACCTCGGGGATGTCGAAGGCCCGGCCGTTGGGACGCTCCACGTAGACGTGCATCTCGTTGTCGCCCACCCGCGCGGGGTCGAGGTCGATGGTGACGATGCCCTTGCCGTCCTCGCCGCCGGTGTCGAACGGCATGTTCAGGGTCAGCGCCCCGGACGCGCCGGTGTCGGCGGAGGCGGACGCGGAGGACGAGGTGGCCGCCTTGGCCTCCTGCTCGGTGCGTCCGGGCTCGGTCTGCGTGAGCACGGTGGTGACGGCGAGCAGCACGACCGCGATGCCCGCCTCGGCCAGCACGGAGCGGCGCAGCCCGAAGCGGTTCGGGTCCGCGTCCCGCATCCGCTTTTGCCGTGCGGCGTCCCGGGCGGCCTGCTGCCGGGCGAGCTGCGCGGCGCGTTCGGTGCCGGCGGGCTCGGTGTCGGTGGGCGCGGTGTCGGGCTGCTCGTCGGTGTCGAGGCCGGGGGCGGTCTCGTCGGCCCCCTCGCCGGGGGCGTCCCCGTTGCCGGCGAGGGCGGCCTTCCCGTCCCCGGGGCCATCCGCGATATCCGCGCCGTCCGCCCGGGCGCCGACCCGTTCCTTCTCCCGTACCTCCAGCCTCTCCACCGATGCCGTCTCCGCCAGTCGTCCCGTCCACCGGCGCGAGATCCACGCGATGCCGACCAGGACGACCACGAGGGCGATCTTGGCGAGCAGGAGCTGGCCGTAGCGGGTGTCGGTGAAGGCCGACCAGGAGCCGAGCTGGCGCCAGGACTGGTACGTCCCGGTCGCGATCAGGGCGAGGACGCTGCCGAAGGCGACCTGGGAGAAGCGGCGTACGGCCGGTGCGTCGACGGGCGTCTCGGCGGGCGCGCGGTACAGGGCGACCAGCAGCGCGCCGAGTCCGCCGAGCCAGGCGGCGACGGCCAGCAGATGGAGTACGTCGACCGGCATGGCGATGCCCGCCTGGAGGCCGACGGAGGCGTGCTCGGACATCGCCCAGCTCGCCGCGAGCCCGGCTGCCACGACGACTCCGCCGATCGCGAGCCCGAAGGTCAGGTCCTTTTTCTCCTGGGCGTCTTCCCGCTTGTCGTACGCGCCGAACAGCACGGCGATGAACAGGGCCGCCGCTGCGAGCAGCAGCAGCCGGGACACCAGGGCCGCGCCGCTCTTGGTCTGCAGCACCTGCCCGAGCAGGGACAGGTCGAAGACGTCGGCGATCTTCCCGGAGCCCGTGAAGGAGCCGCGCAGCAGCAGCAGCGCGAGGGTCGACGCGGTGAGCGCGACCCATCCGGAGACGACGTACCGCTGGACCGGCCGCACCCCGGAACCGCGCTGCCAGCAGGCGAGCACGAAGGCGGCGCCGCCGGCCATCACGATGAACCCGGCGTAGGACACGTACCGCCCGAAGCCGTACAGCCAGCCCACGACCCCGTCGTCCGTCGACTGCCCGGAGACCGACACGGAGGTCTTGGAGGGGGCGCCGATGGAGAAGGTGTAGGCGCCGGCGACGGGATGGCTGTCCGCCGAGACGACCTGGTAGGCCACCGTGTACGTGCCGTCGGGCAGGCCCGAGTGCAGCGGCACGGCGTACGTCGTGCCGCTGACGTTGGCCGGTTTGGCCGTGTCGACGCGCTTGCCCTCGGGGTCGAGCACGCGCAGCGAGTCGTCGGACAGCGCGACCTGCTCGGAGAAGGTGAGCGAGATGCGGGCCGGGGCCTTGTCGACCACCGCCCCCTGTCCGGGGTCGCTGCCGGTCACGGCGGCGTGCGCGGAGGCCGGGCCGGCTCCGGCGAGGAGTGCGCAGGCCGCGGCCAGGAGCAGCAGCACCAGTGTCCGGACGCGGGGGGCGATGGTCTGCGTCACAGGGGTCCCTCCCTCAGTGTCCGGTCTTGGGCATGTAGGTCGCGGGCTTCACCGGCATATCGACCTTCATGGGGCCGGAGTGCGCGAAGTGCAGTTCGACGGAGACCGTCTGGCCTTGCTTCGGCTTGCTCTTCAGCTGCTCGAACATCAGGTGGTCCCCGCCGCTCTTCAGCTCGAGCCGGCCGCCCGCGGGGATCTTGAGGCTCTTGACCTCCTGCATCGCCCCGTCGACGGTCTCGTGCACGGTGACCTGCCCGGCGATGTCACTGGTGACCGAGGTGAGCTCGTCGTCGGCGCCGCCCTTGTTGGTGACGGTGAGGAAACCGGCCGCCATGTCGTCGGACACCGGCTGCGGCATGTAGGCGGAGCCGGCGGAGAGGTCCGGTTTCCCCGAGTCGCTTCCGGAGTCCGAGCCGCCGCAGCCCGCCAGAGCCAGGGCTCCGGCCAGGGCGAGGGCCGTCGGGACGAGTCGCCGCCTCACGGGTTCTCCCCCTTGACGATCTTGGGGAGGTCCTTGGTGTAGTCGTCGACGGTGGCGTCCTCGCCGTAGAGCACATAGCCGCCGTCGGTCTTCGGGGAGAACGCTATGACCTGGGTGCCGTGCTCGGAGATGAGCTTGCCGTTCTTGTCCTTGCGCGTCGGCTCGATGGAGATGCCGAGGGTGCGGGCGCCGGCCTGGATGGTCGCGAAGTCGCCGGTCAGGCCGACGAACTGGCTGTCGATGCCCTTGAGCCACTTGCCGAGCTCGGCCGAGGTGTCGCGCTTGGGGTCGGTGGTGACGAACACCACGCGGAGTTCGTCCTGCTCGGCCTTGGGCAGCTGCTTCTTGGCGACGGCGATGTTGTTCATCGTCAGCGGGCAGACGTCGGGGCAGTGGGTGTAGCCGAAGTAGATCAGTGTGGGCTTGCCCTCGGTCTCCTTGCGGAGGTCGTACTTCTTGCCCTGCGTGTCGGTGAGGACCAGGTCCGGCTTCTCGAACGGCTTGTCGAGGACGGTGGCGGCCTTGTCGGAGCCGGCCTCCTCGGACACCACGGAGACGGGCTTGTCGCCGGCGTCGCCGCTGCCGCAGGCGGTCAGGGTCAGGGAGGCGGCGGCGAGCAGTGCGGCCGCGGCGAAGGTCTTGGTGCGCATAGAAAAATGTCCCAGTTGTCGGTGACCCGGCGCGCACCGGGGGTGCCCCCGCCCGGGGGCGGGGGCCCGGCGCGCGCCGTCAACGGAAGCAGCCTCAGGCGTCGGACCGCCGGCGCCCGGCGAGCACGCCGTAGGCGACGCCCGCCGCGCCGACCACGATGCCGACGATGCCCAGGACGCGAGCGGTGGTGTCGGTGCCGGCGGAGGAGTCGGAGGCGGCGGTTTCGGCGGAGGTCTTCTCGGCCGACTTGGCCTCGGAGTCCTCATCGGCGGACGAGCCGTGGTGCCCGTCCTCGGAGGCCGCGGACAGCTCCAGCACCGGGGCCGGGTTGTCGGGCTCTTCCTGGCCCTTCTGCGGCACCTCGATCCAGCGGACGACCTCCTTGTTGGAGTACGTCTGGAGGGCCTTGAAGGCCAGCTGGTCGGTGTCCTCGGGCAGTTGGCCGACGGAGAGCGGGAACTTCTCGAAGTAGCCGGGCTCGATCCCCTTGCCGTCGGCGGTCCAGGTGACCTTGGAGACGGCCTCGGTGATCTTCTCGCCGTGCATCTCCAGCGGCTTGTCCAGCTTGGACTTGGTGACCTCGATCTTCCAGCCCGGCATGGGCTCCGGCATGACGGAGGCCAGCGGGTGGTCGGTCGGGAAGTTCACCTCGAGCTTGGTGGTCGAGGCGTCGTCGCGCTCGTTGGGGACCTTGAAGTCGATGACCGCGTAGCCGCCCTTGGCGGCCGTGCCCTCGGGCTGCACGGTGACGTGCGCGAAGGCGGGGGCGGACAGGGCGAGAACGGTGATACCGGCGGCGGCACCGGCCGCGACGATACGGGAAGCCTTCATGGAAGGGGCACTCCGCTGTGAGTCGGTCTGGATGTGGAAGGAGGGATGCGCGCACACGCGCGTGCCGCACGACGGCGGCCCCTCCTCCGCGGGAGCGGAGTGGTGGTGGTCGCGTCGCGTCAGGCGGCGAGGGCGAGTGCGGCTGCGGAAGCCGTGGCGGTCGGCGGGCCGCGCCGGATCACCGTGTGCTGGAGCGCCGCCGTGCGAGGCATCGGGGGCGCGGACGGAGTGGTGTGCGCCGGGCGCGGGTGGACTTCCGGGGCCCCCGGAAGCCCGGCGCGCAGGGCGCGAACCAGGGCGAGAGCGGCCCGCAGGGAGCGCATGAGCGCCCCCTCGGCGACTCCCTGGGCCGACAGCTCGGTGAGCCGCAGCAGAGCCAGGTCGCCGTGACGCAGCAGCCAGCCGGCGGCGAGCGCCGCGAGGAGGTGGCCGAGCAGCATCGGCAGGGACGGCCACAGCGACGCCGACGACCCGGACGCGGTGTCCGCGGCCAGATGCGTGTGCGCACCCGTGGGCGGCTGGATCCGGGCGTCGGTGAGGATCCTGTGGGCCTGCGCAGGGCTGATCGCCGCCGCCGTCGTGCCGCACACGAACCGTGCGGCCTGCTGGACCAGCGCGGCGTCACTCCCGCCCGTCGGCGCCGTGGACGGGACGGCGGCCGTACCGTGCTGGCCGAGGCCGAACAGCGTGTGCAGCACCGTCTGGCCGACCGCGAGCAGCGCCGTGATCCCCGCCAGCGAGCGCACCCGCCCGGCGAGCGGAGCCGCCACCGCGGCCACTCCGAGGAATCCGGCACCCAGCGTCCACAGCGGGATGCCGTCGCAGGAGGCGAGTGCATGACCTGCCCCGGCCAGCACGACGCAGACCGCGGCGAACACCGCGGCCCGCAGGATCCGGAGCGTGTGTCCGGAGCGCGTCGCGCGCGCGTGGGGGGCAGTCATGGCGGGCTCATCATCGCACTGGCCTCGCAGACCTCGTGCGGCAGGTCCACAAGATGCCGTACGACCGGAACATCACGCTCTGGCCCCGCGCGCCCCCGGATGCACCGATACCTGCGCCCACATACACCGATCAGGACCAGCGCGCATCCGCCGTATGGGCGGCGTCACGCCAACTTCACGCTTATACAGGGGGACTCGGGGCAATACGTAACGGTATGTCGAGCCGCAGCCAGGAGGCTGGAGCATGAGCATCTGGTGGTCACTCCATCTGCGGCGCGAAGCTGCGAGCGTGCCGCTCGCCCGTCGCCTGCTGATCGGCACGATGGAGACCGCGGGCGTCGACCCGGACATCTCCTACGACCTCTCCGTCGCCCTCAGTGAGGCGTGCGCGAACGCCGTGGAGCACGGCGGGGACACAGGGCGCGGCTCCGGCTCGGAGGCCTACCGGGTCACCGCATACCTCGACGGCGAGAAGTGCCGGATCGAGGTCGCCGACGCGGGCCCGGGCTTCCCCGCGGCTTCGGCAGGCCTGTCCCGCCCGCCGGTCCGCCCCGCGCACTCCGACGCGGAGAACGGCAGGGGGCTGTGTCTCATCGAGGAGCTGGCCGACCATGTCCACATCGGCAACAAGCCGGGCCGGGGCGGAGCCGTGGTGAGCTTCGACAAGGTCCTGAAGTGGCGTTCCGACGCCCCGCTGATGGCGGTCTGACCTCCCGCAACAGGACGGCGTTTCACGTGAAACAGCCGTGTTTCACGTGAAACAGCGCCCGTGATCGGCAATACCTACAGCGCTCCCCAGTCCAGCGTCGTACGCGCCAGCCCCGCCACGTCCGTCAGCAGCGCCAGCCGCGCCGCCCGGACCGCCGGATCGGGGTCCATGACCAGCACCTCGTCGAAGAATGTGCCGATCGCCTCGACCAGCGGGGCGGAGACCTCGATCAGCGCGCCGAGATCGTCCTCCCGCCCCTGCAATGCCTGACGCACGGCCTGCGCGCTCTCGGCGAGAGCAAGTTCGGCGGGCGCGGTCAGCAGGGACCCATCGGCCGCCGCGACACCGCCCTCGGGCAGGATGCGCACCACCCGCTGGAAAGCGGCGGCGAGCGCCTCGAACGCCTCGCTGCCGATATGCCGCTCCAGCGTGGCGAGCGTGCGATCGCCATGGGCGGGCCGGTCGGCCCACACCAGTACGGCCTGGACGAGCCGGTGCTCGTGCCCGGCGTCCGTGAGCTGCTGCTCGTAGCGCCGGGTGATGAGCTCGGCGGCTTCGGCGACCCGCTCGGCGGGCACCTCGACGCCCTGCGCGGCATACCGTACGGCCGCCGCGCGCAGCCCCTCGCTCACCCGCACCCCGGCCACGGCGGGCACGCTCCGCAACACGTTGAGCAGCCCGATCGCGGCCCGGCGCACCCCATAGGGGTCGGAGCTCCCGGTCGGCGCGGCGCCGATCAGGAACATGCCCGTCACCAGGTCGAACCGGTCGGCGAGGGACAGCACGGCCCCCGCGTCCCCAGCCGGCAGGGCGCCACCGGCGGAGCGGGGCAGTTCCATCTCGGCCAGCGCGCGGGCGACCTCGGCGGATTCACCGGCCCGGCGGGCGTACTCCTCGGCCATGACCCCGGCCAGACCGGAGAACTCGATCACCATCTGCGACGCCAGGTCGAACTTGGCCAGCGCGCCGGCCCTCCGCACGACCCCCACCGACTCCTCCGGGAGCCCGGCCCGTCCGGCCAGGTCCTGGGCGAGGGAGGCGAGCCGGACGGCGCGGTCGGCGACCGTGCCCAGCCGGTCCTCGAAGGTCAGCTTGTCCAGCCGGCGCCGGAACTCCTCCGGCGCCACCTTCAGGTCCGCCCGCCAGAAGAACGCGGCGTCCTCGTAACGGGCCCGCAGCACCGCCTCGTTGCCCGCCCGCACCACGTCGTCGTCGCACAGGGCGTTGGCGAACGTCACGAAGTGCGGCATGAGCCGGTCGCCGTCCAGCACCGGCAGATAGCGCTGGTGCTTGCGCATCACGGTGGTCAGGACACTCGCGGGCAGTTCGAGGTAGCGCTCGTCGAACGAGCCCCGCACGGCGTACGGGAACTCCAGGATGTCGGTGATCTCGTCGATCAGCCCGGCCTGGTCCTCCACGTCGATGCGCCCGCCCACCTCGGCCGCCGCCTCCAGGGCGCCACGCACGACAGCGCCGCGCCGGGCCTCCCGGTCGAGCAGGATGCCGTGCATGTGCAGGAAGTGCGGGTAGCCCTCGGCGGAGGTCACCCGGACCTCCGGGTAGGGCGCCTGCCGCTGCACCCGCGTGGTGTCGCCGGACGACAAGGAGGAGACCACCACGGGCAGCGGAGTGCGCCCCAGCAGGGCGAGCAGCCAGCGCACGGGACGCGAGAACGACAGCCCCGGGTCGCTCCAGCGCATGTTGCGCCCGGCCCGCAGCCCGGAGACGACCTCGGCCAGCAGCTCGCTGAGCACCTCGACGGCCGGGCGGCCCTCTTCGTGACGGGTGACCGCCACGTACTCGACCCCGTTGGCCTCGACGACCCGCACATCGGCCGGTTCGGCGCCCTGGCTGCGGGCGAAGCCGAGCAGCGCGGGTGTGGGGGCACCGTCCTTGTAGGCGGCGGCGACCTTGGGCCCGCGCACGGTCCGCATGGTGTCGCGCTCGCGCGGCTGCACACCGTCGACCGTGATCACGATCCGGCGCGGTGTGGCCATCACGTTGATCGCGCCGTGCCCCAGCCGGGTCGCGGCGAGCTTGGCGGTGACCGACTCGCGCACCGCTTCGGTGGTGGCGGGGACGTCGGCGTACGGCAGCTCCTCCACGCCGATCTCGAACAGCAGCGTCTCGGTACCGGGCACCTTGGGGAGCATGGCCCGCTCGGCCGGAGCCGGCGCCGCCGCCCGCCCGAGCGGATGCTCCAGCGCGGCCCGCCGCCGCTCCCACAGCTTGGCCGTCTCGTGCGTCAGGCCGCGCATCAGCGAGAACGCCTTGGCCCGCTCGGTGGTGCTGATCGCCCCGCGCGCGTCGAGCACGTTGAAGGTGTGGCTGCACTTCAGCACGTACGTGTACGCCGGGACGGGCAGCTCCAGGTCCAGCAGGCGCCGGGCCTCGGCCGCGTACGACTCGAACAGCCGGTGATTGGTGTCGATGTCGGCGTCGTCGAGGTAGTAGCGGCTCATCTCGTACTCGTTCTGCCCGAACACCTCGCCGTAGGTGATCCCCGGCGCGTAGGCGATGTCCTTGAAGTGGGACACGCCCTGAAGGTTCATCAGGATGCGTTCGAGCCCGTACGTGATCTCCACCGACACCGGGTCCAGGGCGACACCGCCGACCTGCTGGAAGTAGGTGAACTGGGTGATCTCCATGCCGTCCAGCCAGACCTCCCAGCCGAGCCCCCAGGCGCCGAGCGCGGGCGAGGCCCAGTTGTCCTCGACGAACCGCACGTCGTGCGCGTTCAGATCGACACCCAGGGCGCGCAGGCTGCCCAGGTACAGCTCCTGCGGGTTGCCCGGGTCGGGCTTGAGGATCACCTGGAACTGGGTGTGGGTCTGGAGGCGGTTGGGGTTCTCGCCGTAACGCGAGTCGTCCGGCCGCACGCTGGGCTCCACGTAGGCGACGCTCCACGGCTCGGGACCGAGCACCCGCAGTGCCGTGGCCGGGTTGGCCGTACCGGCTCCGACCTCGGTGTTCAGCGGCTGCGTGATCATGCAGCCGTTGTCGCTCCAGTACTTCTGCAGGGTGAGGATGGCGTCCTGCATGGTCAGCGCCGTCTGAACGTTCTTCATGATGATCGCGCCCGTTCCCCGAGTCGGCCCGGCAAGGTCGGCCATGATCTCATACGTCAACTACCGCTGACCTGCTGTTTCTTGACCGACCGGTCGGACGTGCGCTGGGAGGGGCCGTAGGGGGTGCCGCTGGATCGCCGTGGGCGGGCGCGGGTCGTGCATGGCCGGTCGCGCAGTTTCCCGCCCCCTATGGGGCGCGGTACCCCGGGAGGCGGTGCAAAGGGGGCTCACAGCCGGGACCCATCCGTCTCATGGGTGGCCCCCCTACATTCCCGGCCCATGACGGGAACGCAGTACGGGAACGGCCGCGCGGACCAGGCACTCGCGAAGGCCGCCGTCGACGCCCTGATCGGCCAGCTGGCCCTGACCCCCAAGCCGGGTCTGCCCGATCCGCGGGAGCGCACAGCCCGGGACCACAGCGCCCTGCGGTGGTCGGCCGGGGCACTGCTCCCCGGCCTCACGGCCATGGCCGCCACGGCCCGCCGCACGGGCGAGCCCAGCGCCCGCCTCCGCGCGGACCTGGGCGCGATCGGCCGCTCCACGGAACACACGGTGGCGCTGGCGGGCGGCGGCCACCGCGGCGCCCTGTGGACGCTGGGCCTGCTGGTGGCGGCGGCAGCCCTGCAGCCGGGAGCCACACCGGTCGGCATGACGGCCCTGGCCAAACAGCTGGCCGCCCACCCGGACCGCCGCGCCCCGCGCCGCCCGTCGCGCGGCTCCACGGTGTCGGCCCGCTACGGCGCGGCCGGCGCGAGGGGAGAGGCCAGGGCGGGATTCCCGCACGTCCGCCGCGCCCTGACCACCCTCACCACGGCCCGCAGTCAGGGGGCCAACGAACCCGAGGCCCGGCTGGACGCCCTGCTCACGGTGATGTCCACGCTCCAGGACACGGAACTGCTGTACACGGCGGGTCCGCGGGGGCTACGTCATGTGCAGGCGGGGGCGCGCGGTGTCCTGGAGGCGGGCGGCACGGCGACGGAGCCGGGTGCGGCGGCGCTGAGAGCCCTGGACACCGACCTCGCGGAACGCACCTGGACCCCACGGGGCAGCGCGGCCCTGCTTGCGGGCGCACTGTTCCTGGACGCCCATCCAGGGGCGCGGGGCTGAGTCACTGTGCGGCTCCGCCGCAGGGCGCGACCAGCCCCCACGCACCCGCAGACGACACTCAGCCCTTGACGGAGGCCATCCACGCCTCGACCTCGTCGGACCGCCGGGGCAGCGCGGCACTGAGATTCCGGTTGCCGTCCTCGGTGACGAGGATGTCGTCCTCGATCCGCACCCCGATGCCCCGGTACTCCTCCGGTACGGTCAGGTCATCGGCCTGGAAGTACAGCCCGGGCTCGACGGTGAGGCACATCCCCGGCTCCAGTGTGCCGTCGACGTACGCCTCGACCCGCGCGGCAGCGCAGTCGTGCACGTCCATGCCGAGCATGTGCCCGGTGCCGTGCAGCGTCCAGCGCCGCTGCAGCCCCAGCTCCAGCACCCGCTCCACGGGCCCCTCGACGAGCCCCCACTCGACGAGCCTCTCGGCCAGCACCCGCTGGGCGGCGTCGTGGAAGTCGCGGTACTTCGCGCCCGGCTTCACCGCCGCGATCCCGGCTTCCTGGGCCTCGTACACGGCGTCGTAGATCTTGCGCTGGATGTCGCTGAAGCGGCCGTTGATCGGCAGCGTGCGCGTGACATCGGCCGTGTAGTACGTGTGCGTCTCCACACCCGCGTCGAGCAGCAGCAGCTCGCCCGAGCGCACGGCTCCGTCGTTGCGCACCCAGTGCAGCGTGCAGGCGTGCGGCCCGGCCGCGGCGATCGTGCCGTAGCCGACGTCGTTGCCCTCGACGCGCGCGCGGAGGAAGAACGTGCCCTCGATGTACCGCTCGGAGGTCGCCTCGGCCTTGTCGAGGACCTTCACCACGTCCTCGAAGCCGCGCACGGTCGAGTCGACCGCCTTCTGCAGCTCGCCGACCTCGAACTCGTCCTTGACCAGGCGCGCCTCGGAGAGGAAGACCCGCAGCTCCTCGTCGCGCTCGGCGGTGACCTTGTCGGTCAGGGCCGCCTCGATGCCGGCGTCGTACCCGCGCACGACCCGCACCGGGCCGGTGGCCTCGCGCAGGGCGTCGGCCAGCTCGCGGACGTCGGAGGCGGGGATGCCGTACAGCGTTCCGGCCTCGGTGAGGGAGTGGCGGCGGCCGACCCACAGCTCGCCCTGGCCGTCCAGCCAGAACTCCCCGTTCTCGCGATCGGACCGCGGCAGGAGGTAGATCGTCGCCTCGTGGCCCTCGGCCGTGGGCTCCAGGACCAGGACGCCGTCCTCGGTCTGGTTCCCGGTGAGGTAGGCGTACTCGACGGAGGCGCGGAAGGCGTACTCGGTGTCGTTGGAGCGGGTCTTCAGGTTGCCCGCGGGGATCACCAGACGCTCACCCGGGAAGCGCGCGGACAGCGCGGCCCGGCGGGCGGCGGTCTCGGCGGCCTGGGGGATGGGCTCGAGGTCGCGCAGCTCGGTGTCGGCCCAGCCGCTCTTCATGTTCTCGGCCAGCTCGTCGGACACGCCCGGGTACAGTCCGTTCTTCCGCTGCTTGATCGGCTCTTCGCTCTCGTCCGGGGTCGCCGGTGTGAGCTCCTCGGCCACGGTCATCCTCCTCGATAACGGCACTGGACCACCGTCCACTGTACGGCGGCGGGGAAGGGGGCCCAGGGCGATGACGAGGAGCGTTACTCGAACCTGACCGCCAGCAGGACGACGTCCTCCGCACCGTCGGCCGCGTCCAGCCCGTCCGGCAGCACGCTCCGCAGAACGTGGTCGGCGATGGCGCCGGGATCGCCGCGCAGGGCCCGCGGCACTCCGGCCGCCGCCGCGTGCAGCCGGGCGAAGGCGCGGTCGGTGGCCTCGCCGGTGCGGTGCAGGAGCCCGTCGGTGTAGAGCAGAACCGTCTCTCCGGGCTCGGCGAGGATCTCCACGCTCGGCGCCTCCCAGCAGGCGAGCATGCCCAGCGGGGCGGAGACGGAGGTCTCGACGAACTCGGTGCGGCGCTGTCCGATCAGCAGCGGCGGGCTGTGCCCGGCGCCGGCCAGCGTGATCTTGCGCGCGGCCGGCTCGCAGTAGCCGAACAGGGCGGTGGCGGACCGGGCGGGCTCGGTCAGCCGCAGCAGCAGCTCCAGGTCGGACAGGACGGCTACCGGGTCCTCCCCCTCCATCACGGCGTACGCGCGCAGCGATGCCCGCAGCCGCCCCATCGCGGCGACCGCGCTGGGCCCCGAGCCGGTGACGGATCCGACGGCGAGACCGAGGGCGGCGTCGGGCAGCGGCAGCGCGTCGTACCAGTCGCCGCCGCCGCGCGGACCGGTGCGGTGCCGGGCCGCGAGCTGGACGCCGCCGACCCGGGGAAGCCGGGCGGGCAGCAGTTCGTCCGACATGGTGGCCATGGACGTGCGGGTGCGTTCCAGTTCGAGGAGGCGGGCCAGGTGCTCGGCGGCGTACCGCGCGTAGAGGCCGACGAGATGGCGCTGCCGCTCGCCCGGTTCGGCGGGCTCGTCGTAGAGCCAGACGGCGGCGCCGAGGCGGACGGCGGTGTCGGCGGTCAGAGGCAGGGCGTAGCTGGCGGCGTAGCCGAGGCGGGCCGCGACGTCGCGGTGGCGGGGATCGAGCCCCTCCTGGGCGAAGAGGTCGGGGTCGGCGATGCCGCCCTCGTCGCCCGGCAGCCCGTCGAGGATCCGGCCGTACGACAGGGCGCTGCGCGGCACGGTCTCGATGTGGCCGAGATCGGCGCGGGCGAGGCCCAGGCCGATGGTGGTGTCGGGGCCGAGTCCGTCACCGGGTTCCATGACGACGAGGCCGCGCCGGGCGCCCACCAGGGCGGCGCCGGCCCGCAGCACTTCTTGGAGCGCCCCGTCGAGCGTGGTGGTGCGGGCCAGGCGTTCGGTGAGCTCGTGCAGGGTGGTGAGGTCGGAGACCCAGCCGGCCAGACGGTCCTGGAGCACGGCACCGGCAGGGGCCGGGGGGTTCGCGGGCACGGCCGGGGACGAGCCCGCCGCTACGGGCGCGACAGTGTGTGCGGGTGCCGGAACCGTTGAATCGATTCCAGCCACTTTCGGAGGGTGCGGAGCGTTCATGGCGTCCGGCCTTCCAACCGGTACGTACTGCTCAAAAGCATCGCAAACCCCCATGTCATTCTGCGTCGCTAGCAGTGTCTCCACATGTACACGCACTCGTGAGGAGATGTCCAGCATTGTCCTGCCGGGATTCCTGGTGTCCGTGAGGTGCGAGGGAACAACTCTTCTTCCTCTTGCGGAAATGTAAAGTTGGCTTAAAACTGCCTCAGGGGACGGCTTATTGCGGTCGACTGGGCTTGCTCGACGGAGCGTCACAACGGTCGTGATGGGTACGTACTCGGTGAAGGCCAGGGGTGGTTGGGAACCACCCGGAACCTGGTGACGGAACCGGGCGTCCTATCCACCGACGACCGTGCCCCATCCTCCCGTGGCGGAGGCGGAGAGAAATACGCGCGACGGCAAACGCCATACTTCGCCACCCCTACGCCACGCCCGTGCTTTCGACAGACGCAGTATGGGCGGGACAGCCGCGGAGGCAGCCCGAAGCTCGACCCATAGGGGTTCCCCTTGCTTCCAGCAGGGGTGTGATGCGCCAACAGGTACGCACAGTGAAGTGATCGACACATGATGTGATGTGGACCACGGTGTTGCCAGGCGTGCAACGGAAAGGAACGAGCGCTCATGCGCGAGATCCTCGGAAGGCGACGCAGGCTCTTGTCTCAGCGCAGCGACGGGAAGCCTGAGCTGATCGACGCGGCCCTGACCTACGCGACGCAGTGGCAGTGGCCCGTACTCCCGGGCGTGGCGGCGGACCCGCAGGGGCACTCCCGCTGCAGCTGCCCCGACCCCGACTGCACGGTGCCCGGCGCGCACCCCTTCGACCCCGGCCTCCTCGCGGCCACCACCGACGGACGCATGGTGCGCTGGTGGTGGGGCAACCGGCCGACGGCGCCGATCGCGCTGGCCACCGGCGGTCACGCGCCCTGCGCGGTCTCGCTGCCGGCCCTGCCGGCCGCCCGCGCCCTCAAGGCGCTCGACCAGATGGGCATGCGGCTCGGCCCGGTCGTCGCCTCCCCTGACCGCTGGGCGATCCTCGTCAAGCCGTACTCCATGGAGCAGCTCGGGGAACTGCTCTACGCCAAGGACTTCGTGCCCGGTTCGCTCCGCTTCCACGGCGAGGGCGGCTACCTGGCGCTGCCGCCTTCCGAGACGGGCCAGGGCGAGATCCGCTGGGAGCGCGCGCCGCTGCCCGGCTCGGCCTCGCCGTGGGTGCCCGATGTCGAGGCCGTGGTGGACGCCGTGGTCGAAGCCCTCACTCGTACGGGTGTGAGCGCGCCCGAGTTCTAGGGCTGTCGGGCGCGCCGAGCCCGGCGCCCGCCCTGGCGCGTTAAGTTCCGGAACCATGCGGCGTCACGCCCGGGGCCGCTCCCGGGACCCTCGAAAGACCAGACTGCTCGCCCTCGCGGGCGTCGTGGCGGCGTGCGCGATCGCACTGCCGCTGGCGGTGGCGTCCGCGGGGCCGGTGGAGTCGGCGAGGGCCAAGCGGGCTGCGGTTTCGGTGGGCACGGGCGCCCGCACGTCCGGTTCCGGTGCCGACTCCCGCTGGTCGGGTTCCGCTGCCGTACGGCCTTCCCCGCGTGCCGACGGCAAAGCACTCGGGGCGTCCTCCGACGCCCCCGGCCTTCCGGCGCTCGGCCAGGGCCTGTCGACCGCCGTGCGCTGCGGTCCCGAACTCTCCTCGCCCGACGGCGTCGAGGCGCAGACCTGTGTGGTGACGCAGGGTGCGCAGACCTGGGCGCGGACCTACTACCGCAATACGACGGGCGAGGCGCTGGACGCCGCACTGAGCCTGATGGGCCCCGGCGACCGCACGGTGCTGATGACGTGTGCCGTGGAGGCGGAGGACGAGCCGGGAACGTGCGAGACGCCCCGGGAGCCCGCGCGCGGGAATCCGGCGGCGTACACGGCCGTCGCGGAGTTCGCCGAGCGGGGCGGGCGGGGACCGCTGCTGCTGCGCTCGGGAAGCAACTAGCTTGTGAGAACAGGTAGTTGAGGAGCTGCTGCGCTCCGTGAACGGAAGCGGAGACGCAAAGACCCGGTTGCTGGCGACGGGGGATGCACCAGCAACCGGGCTACAGGAACGGTAACAAGAGATCGGCGGTTCGCAAATTCGAACTCGCCTTTCCGGTCACCGACTGGCTTGTCCCCGCCGGGAGTTGTGACACGACGGGGTGCCGGAAGCGGGCCGGCCGGTGGACCGGCCGGCCGGACGCCGGGGCGGGCGTCAGCTGAGCGTGACCTGCCGGTTGGTGAGGCCGCCACGGGCGCGGCGCTCGTCGGCGGTGAGCGGCGCGTCCGTCGCCAGGGCGGCGGCGAGGCGCTCGGCGAACTCCGCCGCGGGCTTCTCCACGTCGTCGGCGGTGACCCCGCTGGGCAGGTCCCACACCGGCACCGTGAGCCCGTGGGCGCGGAAGGAACCCACCAGGCGGGTGCCCTCGCCGAGGCTGGAACGGCCCGCGGCGTGCAGCCGCGCGAGGGCGTCCAGCAGCAGTTCCTCGGCGTGCGGCATGACCCACCGCAGATGGTTCTTCTCCGGCGTCTCGCACCAGTAGGCGGCGTCCACGCCCTGGAGCTTGACGGTCGGGATGGCCGCGGCGTTGGCCCGCTCCAGGGAGGCGGTCACGTCGGGCGTGGCGTTCTCCGGGTCCGGCACCCAGAACTCGAAGCCGCTGTGCACTTCTGGCTCGAAGGCGCCCTCGGGGTCGAGCAGATCCTGCAGTCGCGGGCTGTCGGCCGGGGCGCGGCGGCCCTGGACGGGCGTGCCGGGCTTGGCCTCGAGGGCGCGCTGGAGGGTGTCGGCGAGGTCGCGGCTGATGTCGCCGGAGGAGGTGTCGTTCTGCAGGCCGAGCAGGACCGAGCCGTCGTCGCGGCGCAGCGCCGGCCAGGCCATGGGAAGGACCGTGGCCAGGGTGACCGCCGGGACGCCCTCGGGCAGACCGTCCTTGAGGGTCAGCGCGACCGTGGCCGCGGGGACCAGCTCGCGCAGAGCCACCCAGTCGCACTCGCCGGGCAGGCCCTCGAAGGGGCGGTGCACCAGCTCGGTCGCGGCGTGCGAGGCGGCGCGGCCGTGACAGGCCTTGTAGCGGCGGCCGCTGCCACAGGGGCAGGGCTCACGAGCGCCGACGACCGGAACGTCTCCCTCAGCACCTGCGGTTCGGGCCCCGCCCGTGGTCTGCGGGCGCTTGGCCTTCGTCTGGGGTCGCTTCTTGGCCATCGATGGGTCTCCCGGTTACGGCTCGTCTCGTACGCTCGCGAGCCTAGCCGTTCGTGCCCCGGGCGACGGGGTCCTGTGGACAACACCCGATTCAGCGCGGCGTGCGCGCTCGGCCCCCGGCGGTCTTGGTCCCCGTCGGTCGCTGTGCCCGCGGTCGCGGACCCCGCCGGTCTCGGTCCCCGTCGGTGGCTGTCCCCGCCGGGCTCGGTCCCGGTGGTCTCAGTCCATGTCGTCGAAGGCGTCCGCGAAGTCCAGCCCGGGTATCTGGGAGACCGCGGGGGCGGCGACGCGCGTCGCGAAGTCGTCGCGGCGGTGGCCGGCGTCCGGATCGTGCACGTCGTCGTGGACGATGACCCACACGGTGACCTCGCCGCGGATGTCGTCCCGTACGCCCCAGTCGTCGGCGAGTGCGGTGATGATGTTCAGCCCGCGGCCGCCGTGCGCCGTGACCGACGGGGTCGCGGGGGCGGGGCGGGTCGGGCCGCCGCCGTCCGTGACCTCCACGACGAGCCGGCCGGCCGGCTCCACACGCCACGCGGCACGGACGTCACCGTCACCGGACAGCGCGTCGCCCAGGGGTCTGCCGTGCTTGCACGCGTTGCTCAAGAGCTCGGAAAGAATCAGTACGGCGTCGTCGATGACCGATTCCGCGACTCCACCTCCGCGCAACTGCGTACGCATCCGGTGCCTCGCCACCCCCACGCCCGCAGGGCCATGGGGAACGGCCATGCTCGACGACGTGGGCACCTCCTGTGCCACCACCAACGCCACCCCCGAGACCTCCTTCGCCCCACGCCACGGTGTGGATGCCCCATTGGCCTGTACCGGAAACCGGCCAATCCACGTCCGGGGACGCATTCACCACGACCGAATACGGATCGAACGCGCCGGAGCACTCCCTGTAACCGCTGGCTGAAAATCATCGGTGTGGCCGAGAGGGGAGGATCCCGCCCGGCACCGCGCGGGGTCAAGAGGTGTGCGTGGGTCTGGTGGGACTTGAGAGGTTGGTCGCGCCGGGGTGGACGTCAACGGCCGAGCTGGTTGCCGGCGCCGGAGCTCGGGCGTCAGCGGCCGAGCTGGTCCAGCACCGCGCGCGGGCGGTTGGTGATGATGGCGTCGACGCCCAGCTCGACGCAGTGGTCCACGTCCCGGGGCTCGTTCACGGTCCACACGTGCACCTGGTGGCCGGCCTGCATCAGCCGCTCGATGTAGGTGGGGTGGTTGCGCACGATCCGGAGGGAGGGGCCCGCGATCCGCACGCCCGGGGGCAGCCGTCCGTCGCGCAGCCTGGGTGAGAGGAACTGCGTCAGGTAGACCGTCGGAAGCGTCGGCGAGGCGGCACGCACGCGGTGCAGCGAGCGGGCCGAGAAGCTCATGACCCGCACCTGTGACTCCGTCGCCGAGACCGGGGCGTCGAGGCCGAACCGCTTCAGCAGGTCCAGCAGCCGGTCCTCGACCTGCCCGGCCCAGCGCGTGGGGTGCTTGGTCTCGATGGCCAGTTCCACGCGGCGCCCGGCGTCGGCGACGAGTTCCAGCAGCCGCTCCAGGGTGAGTACGGATGTCGCCTCGCGGTCCTCCGGGCGGTGCTCCCAGTCGGGTTCCTCGTCGCGTCCCCTCCAGGCCTCGCCCGTCTTCCAGGAGCCGAAGTCCAGGGCGGCGAGGTCGGCCAGCTCCAGCGCGGAGACCGCGCCGCGGCCGTTGGACGTACGGTTGATCCGGCGGTCGTGCACACACACCAGGTGGCCGTCGGCGGTCAGGCGCACATCGCATTCGAGGGCGTCCGCGCCGTCCTCGATCGCCTTGGTGTACGCGGCCAGGGTGTGTTCCGGGGCGTCCTCGGAGGCTCCGCGGTGGGCGACGACTTGAATCACGTGCTGTCGTGCGTGGGTCACCGCGTCATGGTGCCACCGAGTGCGGGTACGCGTCCGGTCGGACGGACTCGACGGAGACGCAGGTCCGGACGGAGGCATTGGGATTGCATCCTTTTCGCCGTTAATGACCTATATAAAGAATGGCCTCGGACGCACAGCCACCGCTTATGGTGCCCTGACGGCCGGTGGGAAAAGCTGACGGCATACAAAGGGACAAGCTCAGGTGTATCGCGCCGGACCCGTCGACCGGCGTGAAAGCGTGAACGCATGCGACCCCGGAAACGGCCGTGGATCTAGGAGAGAAGCTGTGAGCACCGAGAACGAGGGCACCGCGGTACCCCCCGCCCCGTCCGCACCCCCCGTGCCGGTGGACGCTCCCGCTGCTCCGGCGCCCCAGGGACAGGCCCACCAGGGGCCGTACGGACAGGACGCCCAGGGGCAGGTCCCCCAGGGACAGGACGGCGCCGGCCACCCCGGCGCCTCCTCTTCCGCCCCCGACCCGTCCTGGCCCCCGCCCCCGCCGCCGACCGCCCCGTACGGCGACGGCGGTTCCGGGTCCGGCTCGGGCGGCTGGGGTTCGTCGTACCAGCAGCCGACGCCGGCGCCCGGCCGCAGGCGCGGCGGTCTGGTCGCAGCGGTCCTGGTGGCCGCGCTGGTCGCGGGCGGCGCGGGCGGCGGGCTCGGGTACGTGCTGGCGAAGGACAACGACGAGAGCACCGGTTCGACGACGGTCTCGGCCTCCGCGAGCGGCGGCGACGTCAAGCGCGACCCGGGCACGACGGCGGGTGTCGCCGCCAAGGCGCTGCCGAGCACGGTCACGATCGAGGCCGAGAGCACCAGCGGCGAGGGCGGCACCGGCACGGGCTTCGTCTTCGACAAGCAGGGCCACATCGTCACCAACAACCACGTGGTGGCGGACGCGGTGGACGGCGGCAAGCTCACGGCGACCTTCCCGAGCGGCAAGAAGTACGACGCCGAGGTGGTCGGTCACGCGCAGGGCTACGACGTGGCGGTCATCAAGCTCAAGGACGCCCCGTCCGACCTGAAGCCGCTCACCCTCGGCGATTCGGACAAGGTCGCCGTCGGGGACACGACCATCGCGATCGGCGCCCCGTTCGGCCTGTCCGACACGGTGACGACGGGCATCATCAGCGCCAAGAACCGCCCGGTGGCCTCCAGCGACGGCAGCGGCAGCCAGGCGTCCTACATGAGCGCCCTGCAGACCGACGCCTCGATCAACCCGGGCAACTCCGGCGGTCCGCTGCTGGACGCGCAGGGCAATGTCATCGGCATCAACTCCGCGATCCAGTCCACCGGCAACGGCGGCTTCGGCACGGGGCAGTCGGGCTCGATCGGCCTGGGCTTCGCCATCCCGATCAACCAGGCCAAGTACGTCGCCCAGGAGCTGATCAAGAACGGCAAGCCGGTGTACGCGAAGATCGGCGCGTCCGTCTCCCTGGACGACGGCTCCGACGGTGCGCAGATCACCGACCAGGGCGCGGGCGGCGCGGCACCGGTCGAGCCGGGCGGCCCGGCGGCCAAGGCGGGCCTCAAGCCGGGCGACGTCATCACCAAGCTCGACGACCGGGTGATCGACTCCGGCCCCACCCTGATCGGCGAGATCTGGACCCACCAGCCCGGCGACAAGGTCACGATCACCTACGAGCGCGGTGGCAAGCAGCACACGGTCGACGTCACGCTCGGTTCCCGCGTCGGCGACAACTGACCCCCACCCGCCCGCACCGACCCGTTACCCTTGTCCCCGCGCCGCCGATCACGGCCGGCGCGGGGAGGCGTGCCCGAGCGGCCGAAGGGAACGGTCTTGAAAACCGTCGTGGCAGCGATGTCACCGTGGGTTCAAATCCCACCGCCTCCGCGCAGGTCATAGATGTTGCAGGTCAGAAGGGGTGCCACTCTCCGGAGCGGCACCCCTTCTGCATGGACCCTGTCTCAGTCTTTCTCGCCCATATCCCAGCGTTGACCAGTACGTATGGGCCATCTGTGGGCCAGGGTCACGACTCTTCCCCTTCGTCGAGCGCGCGGGAGATGAGGTCGTTGGAGTGCTGCTGACCGCCCTTAAGGATCTTTGCGTAGAAGCGGTAGAGCACGGCGATGCTGTGGCCGGCGCGCGCGGCGACTTCCGCGGGGTCCACCCCCGACTTGATCCAGAGGGAGACTCCCGCGTGCCGAAGGGAGTACGGCACGGCGGCGAGGTCCGACTTCACCTCACGGGGCGTGAGGACCACCTTTCGCGCTCTCTCCCAGACGTCGCAGTACTCGGTGGACGGGACGCGCCCTCCCCGCGAGGCCCGGAACAGCCGGCCGTCGTCGGCCGTGCCGTAGCGCTCGATGTGCTGACGAAGGAGGTGCACGAGAACGGGCGGGATGGGCACGGTCCGCGTCGCTCCCTGCTTACGTCGCTTGAGCCCACGCTTTTCGTACGACGTGCCCTCATCCGTCCAGCCGCCGCCGACTTCCGGGCGGCTCTCTCCGAGCAGGAGTTCGCCCCACTCCTGAACGGCATCGGGCGAGTTAGGCGGCAAGGTGCAGTCGGATTCGGTGAGCGCGACGATTTCACCAGGGCGCATGGCGGCGTAGTAGAGGCATCCGAAGAACGCGTGGAGGTGCTGACCGCGGGGGCCAGAGTCGCGGACTGCCCCGAGCAGGGCTCGCGCCAACCGTGGGTCCGGCACGTACCGGAAGTCGATTTCGTCGTCACTCTCGGGCGGCGTCCAGTCCACTCGCGGGAGAGGGTTGGAGGCGAGTAGGCCCTTCTCCTCGACTGTGTAGCGAAGAACGTTGCTCAGCACCATGCGCTTACGTCGGGCGGTGTTCTCCGCGGCTTTCCCACCGTCCAGACGGAGGGAGAGGGCTTCAAGGGCGGGACGGAGGAGGGCGGGGTCCTCCAAATCTTTGACCTTGATGGAGCGGGCGGCGACCCATTCCAGGGCGGTAAGGATCTCCGCCGGGGGCTCCTCGGCTACGTGGCGCGGGACCCAAGTGCCGTCTGGCCCTCGAACTGCGCGAAATGCCCACTGATAGAGCGCATCACGTAGCACTGAGGGGCGGGGCGCCCCCCGCTTGGAGCCCCGCAAACGGTGACGAGTCGGGTGCCTACTGAGCTTGAACTCGGGTTGCTGAGCCGCTGATAGGGCTCAACGCGGGCGAAGCCACCGCCCCATATGCGGGCGATGCCGCCTGTCTCAACGAACCGCCCCTTCGAGTCACGAGGTGGAGTTCCTCCCGCCACGGGCGGCGGGCGCGCTTGGTCTCGAAGACTGAGGCGAGAGCGTTGATGATCCGGTTCGGCATGCGGGCGGACCATGCGCAGCGGACCTGCTTAGCGTCGCGGGCTCACAGCGAAGGCTAGTGGTTGATGGAGTATCACGCGGGTATCTCCCCCTGCGGGGGTGGCGAAAATGAGCGATAGTGGGGCGGAGCCCACAAGTGACGTAAACCATGATAGGGCGAGCGGCGACAACGCTGACGGTGCCGATGTCGCTGGTGGTGCGGACGACACCGACGGTGCGGACGTCGCTGACGGCGCGGATGGAGCGAGCCCCGACCGAGATGCAGATTCCTCTACGGCGGCTACTGGCGCCGAACGGCATACAGCGCTCAGCGCATGGGGCACGCTTCTTGCCGGCGTAGCAGCGGTGCTCACGCTTTTCACTGCGTGCACCACGACTTATGTGGCCTACGTCACGTACAAGGACGGGCGCCAGCAGGATGAGGAGAAGCAAGCGCAACAGGAAGCCGATTTCGCGCAGCGCGTCCTGGCGAGCGGGACAGGTAAGAATGGAGGGGCAAACATAACAGTCGAAAACAGAAACCTCCTCCCCGTCGGTGGATTGCGTTTGCGAGTCTGGGCGACGATCTATAAGAAAGAGAATTGTAAGGCCGCGAAGGACACCCTTAAGTGCATTCTTGACTATATGCGGAGCAGGGAGGTGGACGACGTTGAGATCGGGCCAGTGGTCGTCCCTGCATGCACGCAGTTGACCTTCAGCATGAAGGCGACATTGAGCGGGGATGACGGCTGGGCGCCTCGCGACTACTCCGGCTGGGTTCCGATTGCCGCCGATTTTACTGATCGCCGAGGTGTGAACTGGTGGTCGCCTGTCGATGGAATATTTGTGAGAGGAAATTCAAAGCGTTTCATGACTAGTGATTCCCTTCGAAAGATATCGAAGGATGCTCACCTTGGTAAGAGGCACCTGTTGACTGCCGTGACGACGTCAAAGCAGGCAAAAAACTGTAGGTGATCACGGTGTCCTAGAAGCTCACATCGTCTCGGTGAGTATGTGCAACAGAAACCACTCGGAGAACCCCAGCCACCCCACGGTGAAGGCCGCGCGGCCGGCCTTGGACGGGCGGATGCGGAACAGCCTGCGCGTGTTCTCGCTGAGGGTGTTGCCCTCCTTGCGGTTGATCAGCTCCCAGGTCTCGAATAGGGCGAACAGGGAGGTCCACAGGGCCCAGACGATCCAGCGCACGACGTTTCTCCCTTGAGTGCGGTGCGATAGCGCAGGCCGCAGCGGCAGTTGACGGTGAGGGGGCGAGGGCGAGCGGATCGCCGGGGAAGCGCACCGGCCAGCCCTCCATCTCGAAGGGCTGCTTCACGGGCAGCGGGCGCTGAATGGCTTAACCGATTCCTCCGTATCGGTGAGTGGTCCCACTTGGGTTCCCGCGTAAGCTGACGCTTCGTTTTCCTTCGCTTTACGATGGAAATCGGCCGTTGCTCGGAGGATGTCCATGGGATTCAGTATCGGCACCACAACGTTGCGAATTAGCGGGGAGAATTACACCACCGTCCGGTGGGTTACCGATTGCCTGGTGTCTCTAAATTATGCCTACGACGTCTCAGCAGTAGCTCACATCATTGACCAGGGTGGGCTCGACAAAGCGGAGATCGTGGTCTTCAAAGCAGCTGTCGAGAGCGCTCCCGAAGCCGGGCTGGCAGCGGCGACCCTATCCCTTGAATCGATGATTGAGGAAGCGGCCCGGTTGCAATTGGAGCAGTTGAATTCAGACAACTCATTCACGATCAGTCTCACAGGAATCGCCGAGTCCATTCGCGAGCTTGCCGATGTGTTCGATCCGTCCAGGAGGGCAGATCGCAAAGAGGATAGAGCGCGGAAGAAATCTCACCGCCAGCACGAAGAGAATATGAACAAAATGCATGAAAAGGTAACCGAGGCGCAATCGGTTGCCGAGCTTCAGAACATTAAGGATCGGGCTGAAATTAGCCAGCTTGAGGCGCTATCTCGGAAGCTCGAACTATCCGACGAGATTTACAATCGACTCGCGAACCAGTTCGGGGAGGAAGAGGCTGAAAAATTCCTGGATAAAATCAAGGGCGAGCCGGGCAGAGCCATCGGCCTACTTCCGTCTACGGATGTTCAGGCGATCGAGGCCCCTGAGTGACGTCGGTGCGCGCGTGTCGAGGGGAGATCCGGGCAGGGCGTATCCGTGACGTTGCCCGATTCAGGCAGGAGGTCGGCCTCCAGGACTGGGCGAGATGGACTAGGCAGTTTCGTTTGGATCAGCGGGCGGACCAGAGGAAGATGCCCGCGATGTGGAGTCCGGCCAGGTAGATGGTGGCGGTCTTCTCGTAGCGGGTGGCGATGCCTCGCCACTGCTTCAGACGGTTGATGCACCGCTCGACGGTGTTGCGTTGCTTGTAGATCTCGCGGTCGAAGGCTGGTGGCCTGCCACCTTGGCTGCCCCGACGGAGCCGGTGGCTGCGCTGGTCTGCGGGGACAGGGATCACTGCCCGGATGCCCCGCTTGCGCAGGTGCTCGCGGATCGCGCGGGAGGAGTACGCCTTGTCGGCCAGGACCAGGTCCGGCCTGGTGCGAGGTCGTCCTCGCCGACGGGGAACGCGCAGGCGGGCCATGACCTCGGTGAAGGCAGGTGCATCACCGGCTTGTCCGGCGGTGAGAACGAACGCGAGGGGTCGGCAACGGGCATCGGCGGCGAGGTGGATCTTTGTGGTCAGTCCGCCGCGGGAGCGGCCGATGGCATGGTCATCGGGTTCGCCGGCCGGGGCCCCTTTTTGCGGGCTCCGGCCGCGTGCTGGTGGGCCTGCACGATCGTGGAGTCGACCGATACGGCCCAGTTGAGGTCCTCGTCCGCGTCGGCCTGTGCCACTAGAGCAGTGAAGACCCGCTCCCAGGTGCCATCGACGGCCCACATCCGCAGCCGGTTGTAGACACCCCGCCAGTTGCCGTACCTCTCCGGCAGGTGGACCCACTGCGTGCCGGTCTGGAACTTATAGGCGATGGCGTCGATCACCTCACGATGGTCGCGCCAGCGGCCACCCCGCTTCGGTGTCCGGTCCGGGAGTAACGGCTCGATCCGCGCCCACTGCGCGTCAGTCAACGGCACACCCGGACCAACGACAGACTGATCCAAACGAAACTGCCTAGTCCGGTCGTCGCTGATCATTGGCGAGGTAGCGGACCGGACTAGAGGCAACTACCGTAGTCGCTGAACTCTTCAGCGACTACAGTCCCGCCATGGACTGGGGAGACACACCGGCGTGGGTGGCCTGCGCACTCTCGGCGGGGGCCTTCATTGTCAGCCTGAAGGCCCGCGGTGACGGGAAGGAGTCGGCCAGGGCAGCCGTGCGCTCGGCGAATGCAGCCGAGGCGGCGCTGGCTGAGCAGAGGCTGGCGGCGGAGGAGCAGCGTGCTGCGGACGCTGAGGCGGCCCGCCCGCAACCCGAGCTGGTGGTGGAGTACTCGAGGGGCAGCATGTACAGGCTGTGCAACTACGGTACTGGGCCAGCCCTTAAGGTCACGGTGCTTGAACAGGACTTGCCGCCTGTCGTTCGAAATAGACCGATCGACCGAGACCTCCAGCCGGACGAGGCTCACGAGTTCATCATGACGGGCACATTGGGTGGCCCTGTGCCTCCGCAGGTTTACGTGACATGGGACGGGCAGGACTCGCCCGTCCCGCTTCGCGTGCCGCCACGGCCCTGATTCGGCCGCCCTGAGCGGGGGTAACGGGGGCGGCCGTGGGCTATCCGGACCTGCCGCATCGTGGCACCTCTGACCCGCTCCGTGAGGCTTATCGAGCTCCGCATGGGCCATGTGTGGGCCAGGGCCCTACCGTAGACAGAGGGCGAGCGAGTATTTGCAGGTCACCCACAGTGCAGGCCCGTGCGCCATGTCGGTCTTGAAAACCGTCGTGGTAGCGATGTCACCGTGGGTTAAAATCCCACCGCCTCCGCGCAGGTCATAGATGTTGCAGGTCAGAAGGGGTGTCCTCTCCGGAGAGGCACCCCTTCTGCATGCACCGGGTCTCACCCTGGTTCGGCGGTATCCCACCTCTGACCAGTGCGTGCGGCCAACCTGCGGCCAGGATTCAGGCCCCCTTCCCCGAAGCAGTGCCCGCGCCTGTGCGGGTGTGGCGACGCTGCGCACGTCCAGTTCCTCGACTGCCTTGGGCGTCTGCCAGTGCACCCGGAACAGCGGATTGTCCGGCAGCAACTCGTGTTCGAGGGCCAGGCGCAGGCAGCCGCTCAGCACCGCACGGGCGCCGGAACTTAGAGCGTCCGGCAGTAGGCGTTACTTCAGCTTGCGGGTGGTGGCGCGGCCGGCTTCAAGGTGACGCCGAAGGCGTTCTCGGACTTCGTCGAGGCAGCGGCCCGCCGCTCGCTCTGACGCATACAGCGGCACAAAACAGGGAGGCGCCCGTACACCCCGGTCTCCTTCGCCGCCCTCGCCGGCCGTGACCGCGGCGTGCTGAGCGACCCGGTCCGCACGACCGCCCTGCACGAGTGGCATG